>WBUW01000145.1 GCA_008933495.1 Pseudorhodoplanes sp. | reverse complement strand
GGCTGGTAGTGCAGGGAAATCTCACCCTCCTGGACGGCCGCCCGCAATTCGCTTTGCATCGCGCGGCGATCCCTGAGCTCGGCGCCCATCTCCGAATCGAAAAGTCGAACCGAACCGCGCAGTTCCGATTTGGCCCGGTAGAGGGCGATATCGGCATTATTGAATATCGTTTTGGCGTCCGAGCCGTTGTCGGGGAAAACCGCGATCCCGATACACAGGCCAATGCGTACCGGATGGCCGTCGACCTCGATATCGCTGCGGCAGGTGTCGAGCAGACGTTCGGCGAGATCTGCGGCGGCCTGCGGCTGCTCGCCGTCTGCCAGAATGAGGGCGAATTCGTCGCCGCCGATCCGGAAAACAGCCGAGCCGCCGGCAGCGGCCTTGAGCCGTTGGGCGACTTCGCGCAACACGCCGTCGCCCACTGAATGACCATAGAGATCGTTCGCTTCCTTGAACGAATCGAGGTCGATGCTCAGGAGTCCAAAGGACCCGTTTGTCTTCCTGGCCCGTTCGAGGGCGGCGTCCAGCGCGTCGTTGAAGCTCGCGCGGTTGGGCAGGTCAGTCAACGGATCATAATGCGCCATGTAAGCGATGCGTTCCGCCGCCCGGTTGCGATCCGTAACATCCTCGAGAACGATCAGCAGCATTCGCGGCGAACCATCCTTGTCGCGTATCGCGACTTTTGCCGATTTGACCTCTCGTGTCCCGTTTCCCGGCGTGCATACGGAATGCTCGCGCACCATGATCGTATCGGCGGACTGCAGCGTTTCGTTGTCCCGCGTGACGACGAAGTCGGCGCTTTCGGCGGGATAGACTTCGCGCGCCGTCCTGCCGATCATCTGCCCGCGCGGTACGCCGAAAAATTCCTCGGCGGCGCGATTGATCAGGCGGAACTTGAAATTGTGCGTTTCCAGTTTGGCGCCCTCGACATCCTTGACCATGATCGGGAGCGGAACATTTTCGACGATCGCATCCAGGAACGTGCGGGTGCGCTCCAACTCGTCCCGGTCGCGCTTGCGTTCGGTGATGTCGTGAACGGCGACCAGCGCGGCGGCGCGGCCTTCATAGTTCATGCCGCGGGAATAGATCAGGACGTCGATGACGCCGCCGTCCGGCTTCAAGTGGCGCCCGGGCACGCCGTGCTCATCCTGCGGGGAATTGCGGACGAATTCGGCAAATTTGTTGCGGTCCTCGGACGGGCGAATGTCAAGGACCGTCATGCGCAGAAACTGGTCGCGGCTATATCCGTAGTGATCGATCGCGGCCTGGTTGACCGCCAGGAATCGCAGTGTATTGCGGTCGAACACCCACATGGGCACCGGATTGTTGTCGAACAACAGCCGGAACGAAGTCTCGCGGCTTCGCATTTCGGTAATGTCTTCGTGGGTCGCAACCCAACCGCCGTCCGGCATCGGATTTATGACGATCGAAATGATCCGCCCGTCGCCGAGCTCGACAATATGGGTTGTCGTTCGCTTTGCGGCGATCGATCGCATCACGTCGGCAGCATGGCGTTCCGGATCGACCTCATGGATCTGGTTTGCCGCGCGAATGCGGAAAATATCGACGATATTGGTGCCGGTTGGAACTTTTTCGAGCGGCAGATCGTACATTGTGCGATAGCGCTCATTGCACATGGCTAATCGGCCGGCCGCATCGAATATCGCCAGTCCTTGCGAGATATGCGCGATGGCGGCATCGACGCGCTGCCGCTGCTCGCGGTTTTTCTCCTCTTCGATCTGTGCCGCGCGAAGCTCGGTCAGCACGCGATATTGATTGAATTGCCTGATGAACAGGATCGCCGTGCACACGATTGCGGCAATGACGAGCACGCCGAACGCGGTAATGTAGATCGCGGTCTGTTTCCAGTCCGCGAGAATGGTGGTCATCGTCTTGGTCGCGCCGACAATGATCGGAAAATGCTTGACGCGGCGCGCGGCGATCATCCGGAATTGTTTGTCAATCGCGCCGGTTTTGATCGCTATGCCATGCTCGGCGTTCGCCACGATCTCGAGCACCGCCGCCGACGGGAACCGATGTCCCAGCTCGTTGTCATGCCAGGGATGGCGCGCGAGAAGCGTCCCGTCGGGCCGGAACAGGGCAATCGAGCTGCCGCGCTCCAGGGCGATCTGGGCGAAGAAGGTGCGAAAGAAATCGAGCTCGATCGCGTTCGACATGACGCCGCGGAACTCGCCGTTCGGCCCGGGTATCCGGCGCGCCAGATGCATGACCCAGGCGCCCGTTGCGCCATCGCGCACCGGCGCGCCGAGAAAGGCGTTCAAGGAGGCGTCCGACCGAAGCGCCCGGTAGAAGTCCCGGTCGGAAACGTCGACCACCGGGACCGGCCAGGAGCGGGAGAAATTCACCAGTTTCCCCGCGGCATTGAACAGACTGAGAGCGCCGACATGGAGCATGCCGGAAGCCTTGTCCCGCAACTTCAGATGAATGTCGTGTTGCGAAATGCTGCGGTCGAAAGTGTCTTTTTCGAATTGTTCGAAAGCGGCAAAATGATCGACCAGATTTCTCTGGACCGCCTCCGTCGCTTCGAGAAAATGGTCGATCTGCTCTGCGATGACAAATGCCGTGTTGGCGAGCGTGCGCCTGTTTTCCGCCAGGGCCCGGGTCCGGAAATTGGCGAGAAACAGATCGATGAGGCAGACGACGCCAATTGCCAGCAGGATCGCGCAGACGACGGTCGAGCGGATCGGGGCGCTGCGCTGGACCTTGTGGCGCGCCGAAACATCCGAAGTCGATCCCGATCGATCGCAGGCCGAACCCGCAAACCAATGTTTCATAGCGGGCACCGGCATCCGCTGCGATTGAATAAAGCGCGTACAGCGATACCGTACCGAATTTAACAATGAGATTAAAAATGTCGCAGTTGTGATATCCCGGCTATTCGTTGCGCACAGGGTTAAGAAAGGATAAAGCCGACGTGTCGTTGCGCGGGCGCTCAGGCCGGCTTGTCGAACACCATCACTTTCGACACGAAAGCGTTGACGTCGCGCACATGGATCAGCCCGCGCGGTTTGGCGATCGCGGCAAAGTCTTCGGCGAGGTAGCTCGCGTAATAGGGCTCGTGATAATTCTGCGGAAAGAGCTCGAGCAGGCCGTCATAATCGGGCTCGTCGCCGCGCTGAAGTGAATCGACGACGACGAATCGTCCGCCCGGCTTGAGCACGCGCGCGGCCTCGGCCATGACGGCGCGGCGGATCTGCGGCGGCAATTCGTGAAACGTGAAAATGCTGGTGACCGCCTCGACGCTGTTGTCGGGCAGCGGCAGCGCTTCCGCCTTGCCGACCGCAAGACGCAGCCACGACCAGCGCCGCAAATGGCGCCGCGCCTGGCGCAGATAGGCCTCCGACATATCGATCCCGAGCGCCGGCAGGCGTGGCCAGGCCTGCTTGACGAAATCGAGGAAACGTCCGGTGCCGCAGCCGATGTCGACGAGCCGCAGGGTGCGCTGGTCGCGGCCGGCAAAAATCTCATGCAAGGCCGGCAAAGCCTGCCGCCGCATGGCATTGGCGGTGCCCTTGAACAGCACTTCGACCTGGGTGTCGTAGCGCTGCGCCGATTCTTCGGTCATCCAGCCGCCGGACTGGAAGTGGAAGTTTTGCAGATAATAGTCCGGCCGCCTACCCGCCTGTGCGCCGAAGCGCACCTCCAGATGGGCGTTCTGCGCGCGCCGCCGATGGATGTCCGGCAAATCCCGGAAGAACAGTTGCGAGCGCCGCAACAGCGTCGGCAGCGAGCCGTCGTGATCGGCCGGCAGCGGATAGAAGCCGGCTTCGACATTGCCGAGGTCGGCGCCCAGCAGCCGGAACAGGTCCGCATAAAGCCGGCGCCGGCGCGGCAACGGCAATGCGGTCGTCGCCGGCCGGCGCGGCTGTGGGCCGTCGCGCCGGCGGGCCGCTTTCGATAATCGCTGCAAGGCGTAGCCGTGCCCGACATACCAGGCGATGCGCGGCAATTGGCGCGCGCCATAGGCGAGGCGGGTGGCGACGCGGGAGAGGGGAGCGCGCATGGAACAAGGCTGCCGGTGAAGGGCCACCATAAAGCCAGAGCATGATCCCGAAAAGTGTGCAGCGGTTTTCGGAAAAGATCATGCTCAAACAAAGAGCTGAAGCGGGATGTCGATTCGAGGAAAAATCATCCCGCTTTAGCAGGGCGATGCCCGGGTGCCCATGGGGGCCGGTCGATGGGCCGATTTGATGGCGCGCGCGCGGCGGCGCCAATTGCGCTTTCGCGCGGCAAAAGAGAACGATATGTAGGCAGCGAGGTCGCAAATCCGGTTCACGAATGCCATGCCCAAAGCGGTCGCCGGCCCCGAAATCGAACGCCTGATCCAGCTGCTGGCGCGCCTGCCCGGGCTCGGGCCGCGCTCGGCGCGGCGCGCGGCTTTGCACCTGATCAAGAAGCGCGAGCAGCTCATGACCCCGCTCGCCGACGCGCTCGCGGTCGCCCGCCAGAAGATCGTGGTGTGCACGACCTGCGGCAGTATCGACACCCGCAATCCCTGCACCGTCTGCACCGATCCGCGGCGCGACGCCTCGCTGATCGTGGTGGTCGCCGACGTCGCCGACCTGTGGGCGCTGGAGCGCGCGGGCGCGCTCAATGCGCGCTATCACGTGCTCGGCGGCACGCTGTCGCCGCTCGACGGCGTCGGCCCGCAGGACCTCACGATCGAGGCGTTGGTCTCGCGCGCGCATGGCGAAGAGGTCAAGGAAGTGATCCTGGCGCTGAGCGCCACCGTCGACGGCCAGACCACGGCGCATTACATCACCGACCTGTTGCAGGACGCCCATGTGCGCGTGACGCGGCTGGCGCACGGCGTGCCGGTCGGCGGCGAGCTCGATTATCTCGACGAGGGCACCTTGTCGGCGGCGATCCGCCAGCGCACGCCGATCTAGTTCTTTCGCGCCGCCTGCAGCGGCGTGAAATGCCCGCGCATCTGCAGCCATGCGAGCAGCGCCAGACTCGGAATCGCCGACAGCGCAGTGATCAGGAAGAACAGTGCCCAGCCGCTCGCCTCCGCCACATAGCCGCCGCCCGAGGCGAGCGTTGTGCGTCCGACGGCGGCAAGCGCGGTAAGCAGCGCGAACTGCGTGGCGGTATGCAGGCGCACGCCGCAGAGCGCCGACAGATAGGCCACGAAAATCACGGTGCCGGTCGAGCCGGTGAAATTCTCCACCACGATGGTCGCGGTCAGCGCCGGCACGTTCGGGCCGATCAGCGCCAGCGCGCTGAAGGCGAGATTGGAGAGAAGCTGCAGCACGCCGCCGATCCACAGGCTGGTGGACAAGGGCAGCGCGCGCGCGACCATGCCGCCGGCAAAGCCGCCGCCAAGTGCTGCGGCAAATCCCACGCCCTTGACCACGCCGGCATAGGTCAGCTTGTCGAAACCGATCGCGATCACGAACGGCGCGGTCAGGACGCCCGCGAACGCGTCGCAGAACTTGTAGAGCACGACGAACACCAGCACGGCGACCGCCATATCGCGGGTGAGGAATTCGCGGAACGCCTCGAACGCCGTCGCCAGCACGCGGGTCAAGGGGTTGCGCGGCATGGCGGTACGTTCGGGCGGCGGCGGCTCGGTTGCGAACAAGGTCGCCGCGATGCCGACCGCCATCAGGGCGGCGGCGGCGACATAACCCCACATCCAGGTCGCCTCGCGCGCGACGCCCGATTGCTCCAGCAGGGCGGCGATGGCGATCACGCCGGCGCCGGAGACCAGCATGCCGACGCGATAGGCCGCGACATAGCCGGCCATGCCGGCGGCCTGCTCGCTGGTGTCGAGACTCTCGACCCGGAATGCATCGATCACGATGTCCTGGGTGGCCGAAGCCGTGGCGACGAGCAGCGCGCCGAGCGCGAGCGGCCACAAGGCGAGCGCCGGATTCTGCAAGGCGAGAAACAGGATGGCGGCGATCAAAAGCAATTGCGTGAAGACGAGCCAGCCGCGCCGCCGGCCGAGCGCGCGCGAGAGAACCGGAACATCGAGCGCGTCGACGAGCGGCGCCCACAGGAACTTGATCGTGTACGGCAGCCCGACCAGCGCATAGAGCCCGATGGTCTTCAGGTCGACGCCGCGCTCGGTCATCCAGACCGCGAGCGTCGTTCCCGACAAGGCAAGCGGTAGCCCGGAGGAAAAGCCGAGCAGCAGCACGATCAGCACGCGCGGTTTGAAATAGACGGCGATCGCGTCGAGGACGCCGGATCTGGATGGGGCCGCCTGCGCTTCGGTCATCTGGACGGCGCCCGGCCAGCCTATTCGCCGGCTTCCAGCCCGCGGGCCGGGAACGGCGCGGTCAGGAGCGGGGCGTCGTCCTCCTCGAATTCGACGTCGCGGATGCGCACGCCGTGTTTGCGCACTTTTTCGGCGGAGACGAGAATCTGCTGCACGTCTTCGTTGGCCTGTCCGAAATGCTGCTGCAGCTTGAGCACGCGCTCGTGCAGGCGGCGCATGTCGTCCATCAGGAGGCCGACTTCCTTGTGAATCTTGTCGGCGGCTTCGCGCATGCGCGCATCCCGCTGGATCTGCTGGATGACCTGGATCGCCAGCATGAGCAGGGACGGCGACACGATGACGACCTTGGACCGGTAGGCCTTCTGCACGATGTCGTCGAAGCGGTCGTGCAGCTCGGCATAGACCGACTCGGAGGGCACGAACATCAAGGCCAGGTCCTGCGTCTCGCCGGCGATGAGATATTTCTTGGCGATGTCGGCGACATGGGCGCCGACATGCTGGCGCAGCAGTCTCGCGGCCGCCGCGCGCTGCTCGTCGGTTGCGGCTTCGCGATAGGCGGTGACCGCCTCGAGCGGAAACTTGGCGTCGATGATCAGCGGGCGCTGGTCGGGCAGGAAAATCGCGCAGTCGGGCCGGCTGCGGTTGGAGAGCGTGTACTGGAAGGCGTAGCAGTTCTTCGGCAGGCCGTCCTGGATGATGACCTCCATGCGGCCCTGGCCGAAGGCGCCACGCTGCTGCTTGTTGGCGAGCACGCTGGTGAGCGAGGTCACCTGCGAGGCGAGATCGGTGATGTTCTTCTGCGCATTGTCGATCACCGCCAGCCGCTCGTTCAACTTCTGAAGATTGTCGGTGGTCTGCTTGGTCGTCGTCTGCATCGACTGGCCGAGCCGCTCGCTGACCGAATCGAGCCTGGCATGGACGGCGCGCTGCAATTCGGCGTGCTGGGCGTGCAGCATCTGGCCCATGGTGCGCAC
>WBUW01000144.1 GCA_008933495.1 Pseudorhodoplanes sp. | reverse complement strand
ATGATGAGCCGATCGCCGCAGCGCACCTCCACGCAGGCGGTATTGCCGCCAAAGCGCGCGGTCGCCGGACCCGGACACGGGATGCTGCCGCGCACGCCCCAGAACCGAACCGTGAATTTCTGCGTCATGGCAAGGCGACCCGGCCGGTTGCAGCGATGCTATTTGGTGTCGAAGACGAAGACGCCGTTCCAGTCGTCGGAGGGCGGCGTTTGCCGGAACGTGCGAATACGCGACAAGTATAGGTCGTGGAGCCGCTGCAGGCCAAAATCTTTCAGCCCGGCGGCAGCGCGGTCAAGCGCGGCCTGCGCGGCATCCCAGTCGCGGGCGCGCAATCGCGCGAGCATGGCGGCAGTGACGTCCTGCAAGGCGTCGAAGGCCGGCGAGGCCGCGACCTCGGAATTGCCGACCACGGCATAGACCCGCTCGGGCTCCGACTTGCCCTTCACCGTGATCAGGTCGAGCTCGAGCGCGGCGACATGCCCGGCCGCCTTTGCGATCGTGCGTTCGCCGGCAAGGATCGCAACCCCGTAATCCTTGGTGCGGCCCTCGATGCGCGACGCCAGGTTTACGGGATCGCCGAGCACCGAATAGTCGAAGCGCAACTGCGAACCCATGTTGCCGACGACGCACAGCCCGGTATTGATGCCGACCCCGATGCGGATCGGCATGAAGGCGGCGCCGGCGAGCCGCGCTTCGTCCGCGCGCACGCGGTTGAGCTCCTCGACGCGGCGGATCATGTCGAGCGCGGCGAGGCAGGCATTGCGCTCGTGGTCGGCATCGTCGAGCGGCGCGTTCCAGAACGCCATGATCGCGTCGCCCATATATTTATCGATCGTTCCCTTGCGGCCGATGATGGCGGTGGTCAGCGGCGTCAGAAAGCGGTTCATCAACTGGGTGAGACCCTGCGGGTCGCGCTTGAACGATTCCGAGATCGCGGTGAAGTCGCGCACGTCGCTGAACATGACGGTCATCATGCGCTCTTCGCCGCCGAGCACGAGTTTCTCGGGCGACTGCGCAAGCTGCTCGACCAGAGCGGGCGACAGGTATTGCCCGAAGGCCAGCCGGATGCGGCGGCGGTCCTTCTGCTCGCGCACATAGCTGATGAAGACGAGAGTCACGTAGATCAGGAAGCTGGCGAGCAGCGGGAAGGTGAAGTCGAGCAGCAGGCCGGAGCGGTCGAAAAAGAACCACGAGCCGGCGATCAGGATTGCGGCGACGGCGGCGCCGAGAACGAACAGCGGCCCGGCACCGATGACCGGCGCCAGCACGGCAAGGGCGGTTCCCACGACGGCGGTCGCGGTGAGTTCGGCGAGCTTGCCCCAGTTCGGATGCGAGAGCACGGCCCTGGCGAGGATGCTTTCCAGCACCTGGGCGTGGATTTCGACGCCCGGAATGGCCGGGTCAAGCGGTGTGGTCTTGATGTCGAGCAGGCCGACCGAGGATGTGCCGATCAGCACGAGCTTGCCGCGAAAGCGGCCCGGCGGCACGCCTCCCGCGATCAGGTCCTTGGCCGAGACATAGCGGGCGGGATCATGCGGACCGAAATGAATCCAGAGCTGCCCGTTGCGGTCGGTGGGAATTTCCAGACCCGGAATGGCGACGCTCTTGACGCCGGCGGCGTCGGTGCGCACCAGGATCGCGCCGGAATTCGTCACCACGCGCAGCAGATCGAGGGTGAGCGCGGGCGCGATAATGCCGCCCGCCTTCACGACCAGCGGCAGGCGGCGGACGACGCCGTCGCGCTCGTTGCGGATGGTGAGGAGGCCGCGTCCGGCCGCGGCCTGTTCCAGCGCCGGCACATTGGTCAATAGCCCGAGATAGGTGATCAGGTACGGCGAAGGATCGGGGCCGACCGTCGCGACCCCCGAGCGCGGCAATGACGGGTCGGGCGCGGTCGTCGCCAGAATGCCGGATTGTCCGAGCACGGCGCGCGTGCCGCGCAGCGCATTGGCCAGGACCTCGTCATTGCTCGGCAGCTTCGCCAGCCGGTCCCTTGTGTCGGCGTCCAGATCGCGCAGCGCGCGCGCGACATTGGCCGGCGACATGCGGTCGGCTTCGGCAAAGATGACGTCGAAGCCGATCGCGACGCTGCCCGACGCCTTGAGTTTCTCCACCAGGTCGGCGACCAGCGTGCGCGGCCACGGCCATTGGCCGTGGGCGCGCAGGCTTGCCTCGTCGATATCGACGATGACGACCGGACGCTGGAACGGGATGCGCGGCTTGAGCACCTGGTAATAGTCGAAGGCCCGCAAGCGGAGATTTTCGAGCGGGGCGGGATCCCAGATCCGCAGCGCGATCATCGCCGCGAGCAGCGCGAACCCGGTGGTACGCCGCACCCCGAACCAGCGCCGCAGGCGCCCGTCCGCCCGCCGCCTTCGTCTCAGGCGTTCAGCCAGATCGGGAAGGCGCAGGCGCCGCCGGGCCGCCGCCGCGGAAGACTTGTCATTTTTCACGGAAGGCGCGCGTCAACTGATCGAACAGCGGCTTGGTCAGATAGGACATGACGGTGCGCTGGCCGGTCTGCACGAAGGCCTCGACCGGCATGCCGGGCACGAGCCGGACATCGCCGAGCTTGGCTATTTCCTGCGGCGTCATTCTGAGGCGGATCGTGTAATGGCTCGCGCCGGTGCGCGCATCGGTGGTGATGTCGGCCGAGATGCGGGTCACGGTGCCGTAGATTTCCGGCGTCGTGCGCTGGTTGAACGTGGTGAAGCGCAACAGCGTTTTCTGTCCGAGATAAAGCTGGTCGATGTCCTGCGGATTGACCTTGGCCTCGACCGTCAGCGTCTCGGCGTCCGGCACGACCATCATGATGGTGTCGCCGGCGGCAATGACGCCGCCGACGGTATGGACGTTGGACTGGAACACGGTGCCGTCCTGCGGCGCGCGGATCTCGATGCGTCTGAGCTGGTCCTCGGCCGTCACCTTGCGCTCGACGAATTCGCCGATCTTGCCGTCGACGTCGCGCAGTTCGCGCGCCACTTCGCTCGACAATTCCTGGTCGATCTGCAGCATCTGCAACTCGTGCTCGGAAATCTTGCCGCGCGATTGCGCGACCGCGGCGATCAGTTGTCCGCGCTCGCCCTCAAGCCGCGTCGCCTCGCGCTCGAGCGAGGTCAGGCGGTTGATCTGGATCAGATTCTTCTGGAACAGTTCGCGCACGCCGGCCAGTTCGCGCTCGATCAGCGCGATCTCCTTGGCCTTGGCGGTCTGCTGCGCGGTGAGGCCGCCGATCTCTTCCTGCAACTGGGCGATGCGCTGGCGCAACTGCGATTTCTGCCCGAGCCGGGCGGTGCGGCGCAGATCGAACAGCTTGCGCTCGCTCGCCATGGCGGCGAAGGCATCGGGATCGCCGTCCCGGTCGAGCAGCTCGCCGGGAAATTTGATCGACTCGGCGCTGTCGCGCTCGGCTTCCAGCCGCGCCTTGCGCGCGCGCAGCTCGATCAGGCCCTTGCTGACGATCGCGAGATTGGCGCGGGTGACGGTCTCGTCGAGACGCACCACCACGTCGCCGGCCCGGACGCGGTCGCCGTCGCGCACGCGTACCTCGCCGACGACGCCGCCGGTCGGATGCTGCACCTTCTTGACGTTGGAATCGACGACGACCGATCCGGGCGCGATCAGCGCGCCGGACAGTTCGGTGGTGGCGGCCCAGCCGCCGACGCCGCCGACCAGCATCAGCACGACGGTGATGCCGGCGACCAGGTGGCGCTGGATCGAGTCCTGCGTCTCGATGGCCGGTTCGCTCATGACGACGACGCTCCCGCCTCCGGGACGACCTTCAGCGGGCGCAGCATCGGCGTACGCTGCAGCACCTTGTTGAGGACGTCGTCCTTGGGCCCGAACACCTGCTGACGGCCGCCATTCATGACCAGCACGAGATCAAGGCCGGCGATCGCGCTCGGCCGGTGCGCGACCACGATCACGATGCCGCCGCGCTCGCGGATGCCGAGGATCGCCCGGGCCAGCGCCTCGTCGCCCTCGGCATCGAGATTGGAATTGGGCTCGTCGAGCACGACCAGGAACGGATCGCGGTAGAGAGCGCGCGCGAGCGCGATGCGCTGGGCCTGCCCGGCGGAGAGGGCGGTGCCCTGTTCGCCGACGCCGGTTTCGTAGCCGTCCGGCATTTTCACGATCAGGTCATGGACACCGGCCGCCTTGGCCGCGGCCAGAACATCCCCCGGCTTCGCATCGTCCTCGAAGCGCGCGATATTCTGCGCGACATTGCCGGAAAGAAGCTCGACGTCCTGCGGCAGATAGCCGATATGCCGGCCGAGCGCCTCCGGCGTCCACTGATCGAGGGCGGCGCCGTCGAGGCGGATCTTGCCGCGCGCGGGCGGCCACACGCCGACCAGGAGCCGCGCAAGGCAGGACTTTCCCGATCCGCTCGGCCCGATGATGCCGAGGCCGTTGCCGGCGTGGAGCGTGAAGTGCACGTCCTGCACGACCGGGCGCTGGGTGCCGGGGGCGAGCGCGCTCACCGCTTCGACCGCAAGCGACTTGGCCGGCGCTTCGAGCGGCATGACCGCCGCGGCCGGCGGAAACAGCGCCAGCAGCTTGTTCAGGCGCCGCCAGCCCTGGCGGGCATTGGCGAAGCTTTTCCAGTTGGCGATGGCGAGATCGACCGGGGCGAGCGCGCGCGCGCTCAAGATCGAGCCGGCGATGATGATGCCGGCGGTGGCCTGCTGGTTGATGACGAGCCAGGCGCCGACCGCGAGCACGCCCGATTGCAGGATCAGGCGGAACACTTTCGCGACCGAGCCGAGCCCGCCAGCGGTGTCGCTCGCCTCGCGCTGGGTGGCCATGTAGCGGCGGTTGGCCTCGCCCCAGCGCGCGGCGACGCGCCCGACCATGCCCATGGCGGCGAGCGCCTCGGCGTTGCGCTGGCTCAGTTCGGCGATGCCGTTGCGCGCGAGCGCAAGATGGGCGGCGCGCTGCACCGGCCGGCGGGTGCGCAGTTCGGCGATCACGGTCAGCACCGCCAGCGCGATGGCGCCGAGGAGCGCGGTCAGCCCGATCAGCGGATGGAACAGGAAGCAGATGACGATATAGATTGGCAGCCACGGCAAATCGAAAAAGGCGATCGGCCCCATGCCAGAGAGAAAGGAGCGGATATTGTCGAGATCGCGCAGCGGCATCAGGCCGTCGCTGCGATTGCCGGTGCGCAGCGGGATCTGGATCAGCGCCTCGTAGACGCGCCCGCTCAGCACCTCGTCGAGGCTCGCCCCGATGCGCACCAGGATGCGCGCGCGGATGAGGTCGAGCACGCCCATGGCGGCGAACAGGGTGATGGCGATGATGGTGAGGCCGACCAGCGTGGGCACGCTGCGGCTCGGCAGCACGCGGTCATAGACTTCCAGCATGAAGAAGGCACCGGTCAGCATGAGGATGTTGCTCATGCCCGAGAACACGGCGACGCCGATGAGCGCATTGCGGCAGGCGGCGAGCGCGTCGGCGAGCTCCGACCGGCCGGTGCCGTAGGTGCGCGGGCTGAAGCTCGCTATCATGCCGGAAATCATTGCCCGCGCCCGCCGCCTCTGCCGCTCAACGATCTCGCCCGGGCCGCGCCGGCCCCCGCCGCCCCAATGGTTAACGGCCTTGACCAATCATGCCATCAAAGCCGGGTTTTGTCGCGGTTTCGGAGGGCGGGAGGGTTAACGGACCAAATAAATCTTACATCTCTCCCAGCGGAAGAAATCTGAAATCTTGAGGGTTCAGCAAACCGATATCGACTCCACTCAGCAGAACCGTGTCGTTCTCGGTGAAACGGAGCAACGTATCGAGACCATCATTTACAGAGATGATGTCAAAGTCCCCGAAGCTGCGGATACTCGGCAGGAACATGAGATCGATGAAGTCACCTTGTGCCCAGTGACCGGAAAAATCGGTGATCGTATCGTGACCGCCGCCGGCCCGGAACACGAACGAGTCGGCGCCCTGACCGCCTGTGAGAATATTCGCGGCTTGGTTTTCAAGAATGGAATCGTTGCCGCTTCCGCCGCGCGCATTCTCGATGGTCACCCCGTGGGCGATCGTGTAGCCGGACCAGACCCCGTCATCATTCCGGACATACGACACGAACCCGCCGGCGCCGTATCCTTCGAGCGTCGCGGCCCGCAGATCGATGAACGCGTCGCGCGTGCCGCCATAGGCGATCGTGCCGCTTCCGCCCGTGTCCCAGATCGCCGAGAAATGCGCGCCGACATCGGCCGCATCGTTCAGCCAATAGACATTGTCTCCGACATTATAGTTTTCGTTCGCGCCATAGATCGCCTGCAGCGTGGCGATATCGAGCGCCATCGGCGTGCCCTCGATGCCGAAATCAAAGTTGTCCGGGTCCGTTCCCGGCTCGCGCCCATCGGGTCCGGTGTTCCAGCCGCGATTGTAGGACATCACGGTGTAGATGCCCTGATTGAGCGCCATATCGCCGTAGTCGAATACGCCGGGCGTTTCTTCGCTTTCGAAGACACCCGGGAAATAGACTTCGTCGCGAATATCGTCCGGGTGCGGGTGCGCCAAGCCCAGAGCATGTCCGAGCTCATGCAGCATGGTCCGGTAATTGAAGCCGCCGGCATTCAGGCCGCTGACGTCTTCGCCGTAGATTCCCTGATTGATGACGATGGCAAGCTGGTCGGCGTCGGCGCGCTCCGGATCCGGAATTGTTTGACCATCCTGTATCGCGATGGTTACGCCCTTCGAGGTCGGGTAAAGATCGAATACCGCCCAGGTCGAGGTATCGGCGGCTCCCCAGATAATCTGGGCATCGTTCATGTTCTCCACCGGAACGAATTTGACATTGAGCATGTGCTCATATGTTTCCATGACGCGGAAAATTGCCGACCGCTCCGCAGCCGACCAGGCGTTAAATCCGATCTCCTGACCTGAGAAAGCGGGGTCGGGAAGCGTCTCGTCATCAGCAAGATAATACGCGATGACGGTTGTTTCGGAACTGTACGTTATCCAGTTCATTCCGTTAGAGAGCGCGCTGATCCACGGATTGGCGGCGTTTTCCTGATCAAGAAAGGTGGCGACGAAATCGGACGTGCCCGCACTCATGCCTTCGCCGTCATCGAGGATCGTGAACGTTGCGGACGCAAGATTTGCCGAAACCGGATCATCCGGCGAATCCTGGACGATCAGGCCGAACGTCTCGTCGGCCTCGCTGATTGCGTCGTCGATGAGCCGTATTGTTACCTCGCGCGCGCTTTCGCCGGGAGCGAACGCAACCGGCACGTTGTACCAGTATTGATAGTCCTGTTCGTTCGCGCT
>WBUW01000143.1 GCA_008933495.1 Pseudorhodoplanes sp. | reverse complement strand
GTCACGCGCGAGCCTGACCCGCGCATCCGTCGCAAAAAAGAAGAGTCGTCTCAAGATGATGGATTGCCGGGTCAAGCCCGGCAATGACAGTGCGGACAGGTCGAGATCAAACACGCTTGGTATCAGATGCTGCCGACCGTCTTCAGGCGCACGCGCGGATGGATTTCGGCCTGCGAGATCACGCTGGTCTGCTGGCGGAAGCGCTCGACGATGCCGCGCACGAACGGGCGGATCGCGGCCGAGGTCACGAGCACCGGCGCCTCGCCTTCGCGCGCGGCCTCCTCGAAGCGCTCGCGCACGAAGGTGATGAATTCCGACAGCCGCGAGGGCTGCATGGCGAGGCTGCGCTCGTCGCCCTGGCCGATGATGGAGTCCTGGAACGCCTGTTCCCACTTGGCCGACAGCGCGATCAGCGGCAGATAGCCGGCGGGGGTGGTGTATTGTGCGCAGATCTGGCGCGCGAGCCGCGTGCGCACGTGCTCGACGATGCTCGCCGGATTGCGCGTGAACGACAGCGCGTCGGCGACGCCTTCGAGGATGGTCGAGAGGTCGCGGATCGAGATGCGCTCGGCCAGCAGAAGCTGCAGCACGCGCTGCACGCCGGATACCGTGATCTGGCCCGGGATGATGTCCTTGACGAGCTCGGCCTGCTCCTTCGGCAGCTCCTTGATGAGTTTCTGCACCTCGCCGTAGGAGAGGAGCTCGGCGGTGTTGCACTTGAGCAGTTCGGTGAGATGCGTCGACAGCACGGTGGCGGCATCCACGACCGTATAGCCCCTGACCGCGGCTTCTTCCTTGGCCGCCATGTCGACCCAGGTCGCCGGCAGGCCGAAGGTCGGCTCCACGGTGTGCACGCCGGGCAGGTTCACCTGGCCGCCGG
This sequence comes from Pseudorhodoplanes sp., assembly GCA_008933495.1. GTDB lineage: Bacteria > Pseudomonadota > Alphaproteobacteria > Rhizobiales > Xanthobacteraceae > Pseudorhodoplanes. Next base: position 6,399 of record WBUW01000143.1, on the reverse strand, counting down.
CCGGGTCCATGACCATGAACTGGCCGGGCCACAGCCGGCCGGTGCCGGCCTCCACTTCCTTGATCTTGATGACGTAGGAGTTTGCTTCGAGCTGCACGTTGTCGAGGATGCGCACCGCCGGCATGACGAAGCCCATCTCGATCGCGAGCGCGCGCCGCAGCGCCTTGATCTGTTCGGTCAGGCGGTCGCTGCCGTCCTGCGAATTGACGAGCGGCAGCAGCGCGTAGCCGAGTTCGATCTTCAGGTCGTCGATCTTGAGCGCGGCCGAAATCGGCTCCTCGCCCGCCACCGGGGCGGCCGCCGCGGTCTCCTTGATTTTCTGCGCCGCGGCTTCGGCCTTGCGGCGCTTGTCGATGATGTAGGCGAGCGCGCCGGCGCCGCCGCCCAGCACCAGGAACGGCAGCGCCGGGATGCCCGGCAGCGCCGCCATGACCAGCATCACCGCCGCCGACATGCCGAGCGCCTTCGGATAGCCGGAGAGCTGCCTGATCAGCGCCTCGTCGGCGGCGCCGGCGATGCCGGCCTTGGAGACCAACAGGCCCGCGGCGGTCGAAACGATCAGCGCCGGCACCTGGGTGACGAGACCGTCGCCGACGGTCAGGAGCGTATAGGTGCGCGCGGCCTCCAGGAACGGCATGCCCTGCTGGGCGATGCCGATGATCATGCCGCCGATGACGTTGATGAACACGACCAGCAGGCCGGCGATGGCGTCGCCGCGCACGAACTTGGAGGCGCCGTCCATGGCGCCGAAAAAGCCGCTCTCGTCCTCCAGCGTCCGGCGGCGCCGGCGCGCCTCCTGCTCTTCGATCAGGCCGGCCGACAGGTCGGCATCGATCGCCATCTGCTTGCCCGGCATGGCGTCGAGGTGGAAGCGGGCGGCGACTTCGGCGATGCGGCCGGAGCCCTTGGTGATGACCACGAAATTCACGATGATCAGGATCGTGAACACGATGATCCCGATCACGAAATTGCCGGCCATGACGAAATTGCCGAACGCCTCGATGACGTGGCCGGCGGCGGCGGTGCCCTCATGGCCGTGCGACAGGATCAGGCGGGTCGAGGCCAGGTTGAGCGCCAGCCGCAGCATGGTCGCGATCAGGAGCACGGTCGGGAAGGAGGAGAATTCCAACGGCGTGCGGATGAACAGCGCCGTCATCAGGATCAGCACCGAGGTGATGATCGAGAAAGCTAGGAACACGTCGAGCAGGACCGGCGGCAGCGGCAGGATCAGGACCACCAGGATGGTCATGACCCCGATGGCGAGCGCGATGTCGCCGCGCCGCAGCGTGGCGACGATGTCGCCCAGTTGCGGCAGTTTGAAACCGCCGCCCGAATTTGAAGCCGCAGTGACGTCCGACATCGACCCCAACCCTGTCGGCAAGATTTGCCGGGTATATGGTTAGCAGCCGGTTAACGGCGGCCCTGCCGGCCGCCCGATCCGGCATAAAACTATGCAATCGGGATCAGACGGGAGACTTTCATGGCGGGCGGGCAACGGGCGGCGGACGGGAGCGGGGACACGGCGGCGGGCGGCTTCGACCTTGCCGCGGGGCGGCGCCTGCTGGCGGAGGCTTTCGCGCCCTGGGTGCGGGAGCTTGGGCTGAGCCTGGAAGCGGTCGACGCGGGCGCCGGCGGGGAGCCGGGCGCGGTGTTGCGGATGGCGTTCTCGGAACGGCTGTGCCGGGAAGGCGGCGTCGTCTGCGGGCAGGCGATGATGGCCCTGGCCGACACCGCCATGGTGTTGGCGGTTTCGGCTGCCTCTGGCCGCTACCGGCCGATGGCCACGGTCGACCAGACCACCCACTTCCTCAAGCCGGTTGCCAATGCCGACGTGCTGGCGGATGCCCGCATCGTGCGGCTCGGCCGGAGCATGGCGTTCGGCCGCGTGACCTTGCGCAGCGCTGCCGCCGACAAGCCGGTCGCCGTCGTCACCAGCGCCTATGCGCTGCTATAGAGCGCGATCCGCCGAAGTGGGCACCGGTTCGGCGTCAGGATCGCGCGATTATGTGAAGAGCGCGCGATCCGCCGAAGTGGGCACCGGTTCGGCGTCAGACCGCGCGAAAAACAATAAATCGCGCGCGCGGTCCGATTCGATCCGAACGGATCATGTTGCGGCGCGCCGGCTGTGCGCCGCCGGCCGCTTTCAGAACGCCGCCGTGACCGCGCCGCCCAACGCGCACAGCGCGACGACCAGCCAGGGCGGGGCCCTCCACAGATGGAGCAGCAGGAAGGCGGCGGCCGCCAGCGCAAAGTCGGCGGCGCGCGTGATACCGGCGACAAAGACCGGGTTGTACAGCGCCGCGATCAGCAGGCCGACCACGGCGGCATTGACGCCCTTGAGCGCCGACTGGGCGAGCGGTTGTACCCGCAACTGGTCCCAGAACGGCAGGGCGCCGATGACGAGCAGAAACGAGGGGGCGAAGATCGCCGCCAGGCAGAGCGCCGCGCCGGCGAAGCCGCTCGGGGCGACATTCATGATCGTGCCGAGAAAGGCGGCGAACGTGAAAAGCGGTCCGGGCACGGCCTGCGCGGCGCCATAGCCGGCGAGAAAGGCGTCGTTGCTCACCCATCCCGGCGGCACCACTTCGGCTTGCAGCAGCGGCAGCACCACGTGGCCGCCGCCGAAAACCAGCGAGCCGGCGCGGTAGAAGGCATCGATCAGGTGCAGCGACTGGTTGTTTGTGGCAACCGCCGCGACCGGCAGGGCCGCGAGCAGGCCGAAGAAAACGACCAGCGCGGTGATGGCGGCGCCGCGGCTGACGACCGTGGGATGCGGCTTCTTGCCGGGCCCGCCGCCGTCACGCAACAGCAGCAGCCCCGCCATCGCGCCGAACACGAGCGCGGCCATCTGGCCCCAGACATTGGCAAAGACCAGAACGACCGCCGCCGCGACCACGGCAAGCGTCGCGCGCGTGCGATCGGGCGCGAGCGTCTGCAACATGCCGAGCACGGCCAGCGCGACGACGGCGACCGCGGCGACCTTCAGCCCGTGCAGCCAGCCGCTGCCAAGCGCGTCTCCGAACGCGCTCAGGCCGTAAGCAAACAGCACAAGCGCGACGGCGGAGGGCAGGGTGAAGCCCGCCCAGGCCGCGAGCGCACCGGCATAGCCCGCGCGCGCAAGGCCGATCGCAATGCCGACCTGGCTGCTGGCCGGGCCGGGCAGGAACTGGCAAAGCGCGACAAGGTCGGCATAAGTCTCGTCGTCGAGCCAGCGGCGGCGGACGACGAACTCGTCGCGATAATAGCCGAGATGCGCCACCGGCCCGCCGAAACTGGTCAGGCCGAGACGCAGGAAGACCATCAGCACTTCGCGCGGCGAACTGGCGCGCGCCGGCGGCACTTCGGTCGGGACATCATGATTCATCGAGCACCTGACGGATGAATAGGAAGCTTCGGCGATGGGAACATGACACGCAACCGCCGCCCGGCCGCTAACGCGGGATGACTTTTCCCGGCATCGTCATCCCGCCCCGGCACTTTGTTTGTCCATGATCTTCTCCGAAAACCGCTGCGCACTTTTCGGGATCATGCCCGACTAGGCCGGATCGTGGCCGAAGCGGTAGCGGTGCAGGCGGCCGTTATAGAATTCGAACTCGGCATAATAGCGCGGCATGTTGGTCGCTTTTAGGATGGCGCTCCCGGGGCTCTCTTCGGCGATCGCGTAGCGCAGGATTTCGACGTCGCCCTTGCGCGCGCTTTTGAAGCAGGAACCCATCCGCGCCACGATCGTGCGCCGCCACTGGCCGAGCCTGGTGCCGTTGCCGGTGACGAATTCGTAGACCGGCAGCTTCACGGGATTGCGGCTGTCGCGCCCGAACTTGATCTCGAATTCCAGGTACGAATGCTGCAGGTCGCCGGCATGGTGGCGCAGCAGCAGGAGCTGCTTGTTGTCGCGCGAGGCGAACACGTGCCACGGAAAATCGCTCGCCGGATCGTCGATGACCGTGCGATAGCCGCGGCCGAGAACGCGGATCGTGCTCTGCGCGTCGCCGAGCCTGATGCCGTGCACGATCGTGTCGGCGTTCGCAAGCTCGCAGCCGGAGCGCGCGCCGGCCGGCGTCGCAAACAGGGCCGCCGCCAAAAGGACACCCCTCGCAAGGCGCATCATGCGTCCCCCTATCTGCGTTCGGCACGGTATAACACCGGCCACTCGTCGGGCGGGATGCCCTTGCAGTGCGGCATCATGCGCAGCAGGACGAGGCGGAACGCCGCGCCGTCCCACACCCAATCCTCCGCCGTGCCGCAATCGCCGATGCCGCGTCCCTTTGAAAAAGTCGACAGCGTCATGGTCCTGGAGTCGAAGGCCGGGTTGATAACGGTCGATTGCCGCGAGACGTCGATTTCGAGGCCGGCGATCTTGATCGGCCAGCGAAACGCAAGCAGGCGCGCCGCGGCCGCATTGCCGGCCGGTGCCGCAAGCAATCGATAACCGAAATTGTAGGCGCCGCTCAGTCCCGGGCAGAGGAACGCGTAAAGCATCTGGCCGCCGCCGAGCGTATATGATTCCTCGATCTTCGCCTCCTCGTCCTTCTCCCCGGATTCTTCACAGAATTCCGGAGCTCTGGCTGCCAGCGCAGCGGGAGGCTTGTTCGCCGTGGCGCCGGGGCCCGGCTTTGCCGCGTGCACCTGTGACGCTTTCGGCTGCAGCGGCACGGCGGACGCGAGCTTTTCGCCGAGCCGTACGAGCGCGGTCACGGTGTTCAGGCGCTTCTGCTGTTCGTCGATCCACAACAGCGCCGCGACCGCACCGGAGAGAGATATCGCGCTTGCCGCGCGGTCCTCGCCCGGCGCCCTGCCGGGCGGATAATTGCGCGTGACGACGATCTTCTGCGCCTTGCGCAGCGCGGCGACGAAGGCATCGACTGCAACCGGATCGTCGATGACGATGCGGCGATGCGTGCCGCTGTCATTGAGTTCTCCGGTCTGGGCTGTGGCGGGAAGGCCGGGCAAAGCGGGATCGTCGAAGCGCAGCGCAAACGTCGCGCCGTCTTCGGCATCGACTGCGATCGTAATCCTGACCGGTGCCGCCGCCGCGCCGTCGCGCTCGACGCGCAGATAAGCAACGCCGGAACCGTCCGCATCGAAGCCATAGGCCGAACAATTGCGGAGATTGTCGCAGGCCGCGTGCCAGTCGCGGAAATCCTTGAATTCGACCGAATTTGCCGCCACCGTCAGGCAAACCGACAGGGCCGCGGCAACCGGCAACGGACGGGTCGTGTTCATGGGGTTTCCTGGCGTGAACGGCGGCGCCGAAGCCGCGCCGGCGAAAACATGATGACTACCCGTCCGATCCAGATCAAGGACGGACGAGTTGAATCAGTGTTTCAAGTGTCCTCGAAAATGGCCTGGCCGTCGAGGCCGACGAAAGTGAGGCGATATGACCGTACCGACCTTTTCGCGCCGTGACATGCTTGCGGGTCTCGCCGTCGTGGCCGCGGCCGGGCACCTCACGCCGGCGGCCGGCCGGCCGCTGCTCACGGTCCACAAGGATCCGAATTGCGGCTGCTGCGGCGGCTGGGTCGAGCACCTGCGTGCGGCCGGGTTCGAGGTCGCGGTGCGCGAGACATCGGACCTGCAGCCGCTGAAGGCGCGGCTGGGCGTGCCGGATGCGCTTGCCTCCTGCCACACCGCCGAGATGGGCCGCTATGTGATCGAAGGCCATGTCCCGGTGCGCGCCATCGAGCGCCTGCTCGGCGAACAGCCGGACGCGCGCGGATTGGCCGTGCCCGGGATGCCGCTCGGCTCCCCCGGCATGGGCGGCGCGCCGGAAGTCTACGACGTGATCCTGTTTGGCGCCGGCAGGCAGGAGCGGTACGGCCGGTACCGCGGCGATCGCGAAGTCTGAGCGGACGGGCGGCGTGCCGTGCGCTCAATCGTTGCCGCCGCGCAGCCGGTTGCGCACGCCTTCCCCGACCGTCTCCATGAATGCGCGCACGCGCGCGGTGTCTTTCAACGACAGGTGGGTGACAATCCATAACTCGGTCACCAGGTCCTTCAGCGGCACAATCGCCGGCTTGAGGCCGTTCTCCGCAGCGGCGAGATAACAGGGCAGCACCGCCAGACCGAGGCCGGCCTTGGCCGCCAGCATCTGGTTGACCAGACTCGACGAGCGGAAGCCGATCTGCGCGGGCGCCGCATATTGCGCGATGAAGGTCGCCGCCCGCGTCGGATGCGAAAACTCCGCCCAGCCGATCACGTCGTGACCGGCGAGACCGGCCGGCCGGCGCGGCGCGCCGCGCGCCCGCAAATAGTCCGGCGCGGCATAAATGCCCCAGCGCACGTCGATCAGCTTGCGGCCGAACAGGTCGCCTTCCTTCGGGCGCATGGCGCGGAACGCGACGTCGGCCTCGCGCCGCGAGAGATCGTAGGTGCGGTTGTCGACGGCAAGCTCGACCACAA
>WBUW01000142.1 GCA_008933495.1 Pseudorhodoplanes sp. | reverse complement strand
CGGCTTTCATCACCAGACGGACCAGCGGGTCGGAAAGAATGGCGGGAAAGGTCAGGGAAGGCGTCCGCGCCGCACTTTCGGCGGCGCCGCACTTGACGTAGAGGGGTGAAGACATGGGACCTCCTGGGGACCGCCTGGGGACTTCCTGGCCAGAAAACGCGGGACGGGACCCGTTGAATGTGGTACTGATTGGTAACATTTAGTTACCGACCGGTAACACCCCTGTCAAGACCACCTGTCGTCGACCATGGCTGAAAGCGCGAATTCCACCGCCGATCTTGGAATTTCCGACCGCCTGCCGCCGCGCGAGCGCATCGTGGCGGCGGCGCGCGCGCTGTTCTATCGCCATGGCATCCGGGCGGTCGGCGTCGACGCCATTGCGGAGGCGGCCGGCACCAACAAGATGACGCTGTATCGTCATTTCGCCTCCAAGGACGAACTGGTCGCCGAATGCCTGCGGCGCCTGTCGGCCGAGAAGAATGCGGTCTGGGCGCGGCTCGAAGCCGAGCACCCGGGCGATCCGCGCGCCCAGCTTCAGGCCTGGCTGCGTGAGGCGGCGAGCAGCGTCAGCGACCCGCGCTCGCGCGGCTGTGCGCTCGCCAACGCGGCGGTCGAACTGCCCGAAAAGCACCATCCGGCGCGCTGCGTCATCGAGCAATGCAAACAGACCTCGCGCGAAAATCTCGTTGCGCTTTGCCGCCGCGCCGGAATTGAACGGCCGGAACTGTTGGCCGACCAGCTTTTCATGCTGCTCGAAGGCGCGCTCGTCTGCACCCAGAGCATCGGGCCCGCGGGGCCGGCCTGCCATTTCGTCACCGCGGGTCAGGCCATCATCGACGCCCATGCGCGCTGATGCGCCGGCGCATTTGCCGGACGCACCTGCGCATTTGCAATTTGAAAACCATGTTTGTGTCTGCGCGCGGGCGCAGACGCGCTTGTTAACTGCGACGCGCTACCTCTTTGCGACGATAGGGGACGATAACGGCCGCATGAACGGTCCGCGCGGGTGGCGCCATGCTGAGTACAATCCGGAATCTGTTTTCTCCGGGGGACGAGGACAAGCAGCCGGAACCGGTGTGCTTTCTCGCGGGTTCGGCCGCCCGTCTTGCGCCGATCCGCGACGCCCTGGCGATCTACAAGGCGAACGGCGAACATTTCCCCTCGATTCCGGCGCTGCTCGAAGCCGCCGCCGGGCGGCCTCCCGATCTGGTTTTTCTCGATCTGACGCTTTCGGTCGCGGCCTGCCATGATGCGCTCGCCGCGCTTGCGGCGTTGCCCCGGCGCGGCGCCGTTCAGTTGGTGAGCCCGGCCGAGACGCATACCTACGAGCAGGTCTGCGCGATCGGCCAGTTGCGTTTTGCCGGCGAACAGAAAGGGCTGAAGATGATGGCGGCGTTGCAGCCGCCTTATCAGGCCGACGCGGTCTGCCGGACGGTGCAGGAGCTTGGCCTGCGCCGCGACGAGGCCGGGCGGCCGAAAGTGACGCTGGCGCAGGCTTTGAAGAACGACTGGCTGCAGCTCTGGTATCAGCCGAAAATCGATCTGGCCACCAAGCGCCTGTCGGGCGCCGAAGGCCTGATCCGCGTGCATCATCCCAAGCACGGCGTCATTTTCCCCGACAAGTTTCTGCCCGGCGCCTCCGAAGACGACATGCTCGCGCTCACCGAACGCGTCATCCTGAGCGCGCTGGGCGACTGGGACGCCCTCGCCGGCAATGGCATCCCGCTCAAGCTCGCCGTCAACACGCCGGTGTCGGCCCTCGTCAAGCTGCCGATCGCGCAGATGCTGCGCGAGCAGCGTCCGCATGCGCCGAACTGGCCGGGCCTCATTCTGGAAGTGACCGAGGACGAGATCGTAAAAGACCTCGATATCGCCAACGACGTTGCCAACGAGTTGCGCGCGCATCACTGCAACCTGGCGATCGACGATTTCGGCGCCGGCTATTCGTCGCTTGCGCGCCTGCGCCAGCTCCCGTTCAGCGAGCTGAAGATCGACCGCTCCTACGTCACCGCCTGCGACAGCGATCGCACCAATGCCGGCGTGGTGGAAGTCATCGTGGAACTCGCCCATCGCTTCGGGCTGAAGACGGTCGCCGAAGGCATCGAGACCACGCACGAGAGCCACAAGCTGCAGGGCATCGGCTGCCATGTCGGGCAGGGGTATCTGTTCGCCAGGCCGATGGAAAAGGACAAGTTCGTCCAGCTCCTGCGCCGGCGCACGGTGGTCGATCCGGCCGATCAGGCGCGCGAGTCGCTCGGCCGGCCGCTGCCGGCCCTGCGCTTCAACGCGCGCCCCTGAAACGGGTCCGGCGGCGGGCCGTTCCCCGATCCGTGATTTGCCTGTGATGGCGTCTCGGCGATAGTGGTCGGGCTGTCGCCCTTGTTGCCGCCGCCGGAGCATCCCATGCACGTCATCCATCGTCGCGGTTGGAACTTGCCCGAGCGGCTCGCGACTCCCGAGCGCTATTTCCTCAGCCGGCGCGCCTTTCTCGGCAGCGCGGCCGCCGTCGTTGCGGCACCGGCGCTTTCGGTTGCCCAGCGCGTCGCCGATCTGCCCGATCCGACCGCCGACCTCTATCCCGCCAGGCGCAACGAAAAATATGTCCTTGACCGCCCGCTGACCGACGAGAAGATCAACGGCACCTACAACAATTTCTACGAATTCGGCACCTCGAAAAATATCGCCGCGCAGGCCCAGGCGCTCAAGCTTCGCCCCTGGACGCTGACCATCGACGGCCTGGTCGAGAAGCGGATCGTGATCGATTTCGACGACCTGATCCGCAGGATGACGCTCGAAGAGCGCCTCTATCGCATGCGCTGCGTTGAGGCCTGGTCGATGGCGATTCCATGGTCGGGTTTTCCGTTTGCCAGGCTCGTCGAATTCGCCAAGCCGCTGAGCGATGCGAAATATGTGCGCATGGAGACGTTCGTGGATCCGGCGATGGCGCCGGGCCAGCGCGCCGGCTGGTATCGGTGGCCCTATGTCGAGGGCCTGACCATGGCGGAGGCGACCAACGAATTGTGCTTCCTGGCCACCGGCGCCTACGGCAAGCCGATCGCCAAACAGCACGGGGCGCCGATCCGCCTCGCGGTGCCGTGGAAATACGGCTTCAAGTCGATCAAGTCGATCGTGCGCATCAGCTTCACCGCCGAGCGTCCGAAGGGTCTGTGGGAGCAGCTTCAGCCGTCCGAATACGGCTTCTGGGCCAACGTCAATCCGCAGGTCGCCCACCCGCGCTGGAGCCAGGCGAGCGAGGAACTGATCGGGACCGGCGAGCGGCGGCCGACGCTCTTGTTCAACGGCTATGGCGCGTTCGTCGCCGACCTGTACAAGGGGCTCGACGGCGAACGGCTGTGGGCGTGATACCAAGCGTGTTTGATCTCGACCTGTCCGCACTGTCATTGCCGGACTTGATCCGGCAATTCATCATCTTGAGACGACTCTTCTTTGCGACGGATGCGCGGGTCAGGCTCGCGCGTGACCGGTCGGAAATTGGCTCCGGTGGTATGAGCCTGCTCTGCGCGCAGGCAAATGCCAAACGCCACCGCGCCGGCACGGTGTTGCAGCGAACGCTGAAACGAAAAAGCCAGGCCCGAAGGCCCGGCTGAAGTTTCGTGCCGGCGCGGGACGGCCGGCAACTTCCTTCCAGAGGGGAACAACTGCCAACGCTCGCCGCGATCTGGGAGGACATCGGCGCTCGCCGGCAGCGAGAGTTTGAATATGCGGATCGACTCCGGCGCGCGCAACGCGACGGGCAGAATGTCAGCCATGCGGAGTTCGCAAGCCTGAAGGCGGTGCAAATCGCCGCGCCGCTTGCCTTCGGTCAATAATTCCAGCGCTGGGCTTTTGATACAAGAAAATCGCGGAATACCTGCACGCGCGCGACCGATTTCAGTTCTTCCGGATACACGAAATAGGCGTCGAGTATGACGCCTTCCGATTCGGTGAAGAGCTGCACCAGTCCCGGATTCTCCTCGACCAGGTAATCCGGCAGCATCGCGATGCCCAGCCCCTGCTGGCAGGCGCGCAGCACCGCCAGGATGTTGTTGATCATCAGGAACGCCGTGCGCGGGCCCTTGCCGTCGCGCCCGACTTCCGCGAGCCATTTGGCCGGCTGCAGATAGGGCGGAACGGTGCCGGTGCCGCCGAGCACCACGATCCGGTGGTGGTCGAGATCGTCGATCGTGCGCGGGGTGCCGTGGCGCTTGAGATAATCGGGCGTCGCGCAGGCGTGATAATGCACGGAGAACAGCTTGCGCTGGATCAGGTCGGGCTGCGTCGGCTGGCGCAGGCGGATCGCCACGTCGGCCTCGCGCATGGCGAGGTCGAGTTCCTCGTCGGTCGTGATCAGCGTGATGCGGATATCGGGATAGAGATCGACAAACTCGCCGAGTTTGGGCGTCAGCCAGTGGGTGCCGAGGCCGACCGTGGTCGTCACGCGCAGGTCGCCGTTCGGGCGCTCGCGGCTGTCGGTCAGCTTGGCGCGCGCCGATTCCAGCTTCATGAACACTTCGTGCGCGGTGCGATAGAGCAGCTCGCCCTGTTCGGTCAGGATCAGGCCGCGCGCGTGGCGGTGGAACAGCGAGACGTTGAGCGCCTGTTCGAGCGCGGACACCTGGCGCGACACCGCCGATTGCGACAGGCCGAGCTGGTCGCCGGCATGGGTGAAGCTGCCGGCCTCGGCGGCGGCGTGAAACACCTTGAGCTTGTCCCAGTCCATGCTGGACTGGTTATCGAGACGCGACGAGATGGGCATGATTCCTCATTCAGCGGCCAGACGCGGCTCGGCATGGGCGGCAAGAAAACGCTCGGCTTCGAGCGCGGCCATGCAGCCGAGCCCGGCGGCGGTGACGGCTTGCCGGTAGACATCGTCGGTCACGTCGCCGGCCGCGAACAGGCCGGGCACCGAGGTGGCGGTGGAATGCGGCGCGGTCTTCACATAACCGGACGGCTTCATCTCCACCTTGCCGGCCACGAGTTCGGTCGCCGGCGCATGTCCGATCGCGATGAACACCCCGTCGGTCGGCAGTTCGGTGACCGCGCCGGTCTTGAGATTCTTCAGCGCGGCATGGGTGACCTTGGGCGGCGTGCCGCCGCCGCGCACTTCTTCAAGCGCGGTATCCCAGATCACCGCGATCTTGGGATGCTTGAACAGGCGGTCCTGCAGGATCCGCTCGGCGCGGAAACTGTCGCGCCGGTGAACGACGGTGACCTTGGAGGCGAAGTTGGTCAGGAACAGCGCCTCCTCGACCGCGGTATTGCCGCCGCCGATCACGACGACCTCCTTGCCGCGGTAGAAGAAGCCGTCGCAGGTCGCGCAGGCGGAGACCCCGAAGCCCTTGAATTTTTCCTCCGACGGCAGGCCGAGCCAGCGCGCCTGCGCCCCGGTCGCCAGGATAACGGCGTCGGCGACATAGACGTCGCCGGAATCGCAGGTCAGCCGGAACGGCCGCTGCGCGGTGTCGAGGTCGTTGATATGGTCGGTCACGATCCGCGTGCCGACATGCTCGGCCTGCTTGCGCATCTGCTCCATGAGCCAGGGGCCCTGGATGACGTCGGCAAAGCCCGGATAATTTTCCACGTCGGTGGTGACGGTGAGCTGCCCGCCGGGCTGATAGCCCTGGATCAGGATCGGTTCGAGCATCGCGCGCGCGGCGTAGATGGCCGCGGTGTAGCCGGCGGGTCCCGAGCCGATAATGACAACCTTGGCGTGCGTGGTCGTGCTCATGGCTCTCTCGTGACTCCGGCCGTAACCGCCGCCCGCCCGGCGTCGCCCGCCGTGTTCCTCGATTTGGCCGGGCATATGTAGCCATTCGGCGGAGCCATGCAAGTAACGCAACCCGGAAGGCCACAGCCGCGTCGTCACGCCGCCGCGCGGTCCCGGACCGGGGATTGCGCGCAATTTTGTTTCGCGCGCCCGGGTTCAAGGCTATAGGAGGGCCGGCCGGTGCCTGGAGACCTGGATGCTCGCGCGTCTCGATTCGATCGATCTCAAAATCCTCTCGGAACTGCAGAACGACGGCCGCATCACCAATGTGGAGCTGGCGCGCCGGGTCGGGATTTCGGCGCCGCCCTGTCTGCGGCGCGTGCGCGCCCTCGAAGAAGCCGGCTTCATCCGCGGCTATCGCGGGCTGCTCGATGAAAAGCGGCTCGGCTACGAAGTCGTCGCCTTCGCCATGGTCCATCTGTCGAGCCAGGCGGAAGCCGACCTCAATGCCTTCGAAGCCTATGTCCGCAAGCAGCCGCTGGTGCGCGAATGCTGGATGCTGTCGGGCGAGATCGATTTCATCCTCAAATGCGTCGCGCCCGACCTCAAGACCTTCCAGGCTTTCGTCGGCGAACTCACCGGCGCCCCGCATGTGCGCAACGTGAAGACCTCGCTCACCTTGCGCAATTCCAAGGACGAAGCGCTGGTGCCGCTCGAGGCCCGGATGCCGGCCGGCAAATGAAAAGGCCCGCCGGCGGCGGGCCTTGAAGGATGGCGGACGCGCCGGCGCTCAGCTCTTCTTGCGCAGCATGGCGTCGAGGCTCCAGGAGCCGCCGCCGGCGAAGATCAGATAGAAGAACACGAAGCAGTAGAGCGCGGCGAGCTCGCCGGCATTGAGGATCGGATAGAAGTTGCGCGGCGCGTGCGCGATGAAATAGGCGGCTGCCATCGTTCCCGAACTGATGAAGGCGGCCGGGCGCGTGAACAGGCCGAGCACCAGAAGCACGCCGGCGGCGAGCTCGATCATGCCGGCGATACCCGACGGCGACGTCGCCTGCAGGTTGGCGAAATTCGGCATGGCGGGTACGGACAGGTACTTGGCCGTTCCATGTTGCAGGAACAACAACCCCGACATGATGCGCAAAATGCTGAGAATGCGCGGCGACCAGGCGGACAGGATATCACTCGAAAGCATCGGACCACCCTCCGGAAATGGCAGAGGGGTTACTGATTTCATGGTGCGTCGGCGTTTGTCCATGATTTGCGACAAGCAGGCGTTCACAAAAATGTTTGTGAAATGCGGTGCTGCTGCTGCGCGCGGTCAGTGCGCGTCGCGGCCGCTGCTCCGGAAGCGGAGGTCGCCCGCCGGCACGCCGCTCTGCAAACCGGATTCTGCAAAGGTCCGCTCCGGCCGGTTGCCCCGGCCGGCTGCGTTCAGGTCCATTCGACCTTCTTGATCTCGTAAGCTTTCGCCCCGCCCGGCGTGACCACTTCGACGGAGGCCCCCTTGCTCTTGCCGATCAGCGCGCGCGCAAGCGGCGAGGTGATCGAGATGCGGCCGGATTTGGCGTCCGCCTCCGGCTCGCCGACG
>WBUW01000552.1 GCA_008933495.1 Pseudorhodoplanes sp. | reverse complement strand
GCCCTGCATTGCGCGCAAGGCGCAAGCATTGCTACAAGGACGGCGCACGGCGACCTGCCGCGCGGGGCCTGTAGCTCAATGGTCAGAGCCGACCGCTCATAACGGTCTGGTTGCAGGTTCGAGTCCTGCCGGGCCCACCATGCATTTAGTCAACCACAGAGAATTCCCCCGTCCCGCTCAAAAGGCCCGTATTTCGTGGCGTCACGAAGGGGTCGCGGTATCTCTGGATGAGCCGCAATGAGAGAAGTGTGGCTAAGGCGCCCCCAAATCTCCGCCCCCAAATTCGCGTTTCCCCGGCAACAGAGACTGCCGTTTCGGAGACCGGTTCGACTTGAGTGCAATTTTTAGAGATTGAGCCCGAGCACCCGGTGTTGACGGGACCACTCGGCCGGCATGTCACAGAGCCGGGTTACTCCAATGCCTCGCGGCAGACGTCCTTCGAGAGCCGCTTTGACCAGGGCAGGCGACAAGAAGGCCAACGAGATCGTCATATTGACCTTGCGCGGGCTGCAGCCATTGCGCTGAGCAATCGTCTCGGCCGTTGTTTGCGGATCGACGAGGCGGTCAGGCTCGACGCGATTTTGGTATCCGATCCACTGCGCCCGCCGCCGCGCGACGTCCGGACGGTCGCGTTCGCCAGCCCCCACGCTTTTTTTGAAGCTCAGCTTCTCGGCGTGGACAAACTCCCACACCGAACGGTAATCGACCTTCAACCCGCGCCCGGCCAGCTCAGCCATCAGTCCGCGTAAGGTGAAGTCGCCTTCCTTGATCCGTCGCGACAGCCAGGCCGCGTGCTCGCCCGAAATCGCCTTCGGCTTGTGACCGCCCATCTGACCCGGCTCAACACTGCCGGTCTCGCGCAGCCGCCGAGTCCAATTGATTGCCGTGCTGATCCCAATCCCGAACCGCTTGGCCGCCTGATTGCGGGACAAGCCATCCTCAATAGGCCGCTACTACGCGCCTGCGAAGGTCGAGAGTGTAAGGTTTGCCCATCCATGCCGGCCTCCGGTCCAGCCAGCATGGTGAATCAGAAACACGCTGATTTGAGAATCCCAAATCAAATCAACCTTATCTCATCCTGCTTTAGTTCCGCAAATATTTTTTCACCGGAGAATTGACTCTGATAAGTGCATCCACTTTACTAAGGAAACTAATTATCTCGTAAGCGGAGCGGACACTAGATTCCATATCCGCCACGAAGGGAGGCTCGGTTTTGCATGCTGCGCGGCGGCGCCAGCATTCTCGCGCATGTAGCGAGGTTATCGGTCCGCCCGGTTCGTTCTTTGCTCTCCACGCTTCCGGTTCGCGCCCTGTGTTGGCGATGACGCATTCTGGCAGCGGAAGGTGATGGAAAGGGAAGCCGCGCAGATTTCTTCTGAGTTGAATGGGACCGGCTGTCGTCATGACTTTAAGGCAGGGACAAGGGGGGTAGAAATGAAGAAAAAGCGCGTTTGTATTGACGTTGGTGGCACATTCACCGACTGCCTGGTGA
>WBUW01000141.1 GCA_008933495.1 Pseudorhodoplanes sp. | reverse complement strand
GGCCCGGACTTGGCATGGACTTGGCATGGACTCGGCACGGAATTGGCGCGGGTCTGGCGCGGGATTGGGCGCCCGCGCTTGCGCGCCGCGGCCTTTGGCCTCACATGAACGCAGACCGCGGCGCACCGCGCCCGCAATCCGGATCCGCCATCGTACCCGCCATGTACCCGCCATGAGCCCCGCTCCTTCCCCCGCTCAGCCCGCCGTCGCCGTCGACCGGCTGGTCAAGAGCTACAAGCTCAGCCCGGCGGTCGACGACATTTCGTTCGCCCTGCCGCCGGGCTCGATCACCGGGCTCCTCGGCGGCAACGGCGCCGGCAAGACCACGACCATTGCCATGATCATGGGCCTGGTGACGCCGACCGCGGGCTCCGTGCGTGTGCTCGGCACCGACATGGCGCGCGAGCGCCACCGCGTGCTGCACCGGATGAATTTCGAGAGCCCCTATGTCGACATGCCGATGCGGCTGACGGTGGCGCAGAACCTGCGCGTGTTCGGCATGCTGTACGGGGTGAGCGGCATCGAGGAGCGCATCCGCGAGCTTGCCGCCCAGCTCGGGCTCGCCGAATTCCTCGATCGTCCCACCGGAAAACTGTCGGCCGGGCAGAAGACGCGCGTCTCGCTCGCCAAGTCGCTGATCAACGATCCCGAAGTGCTGCTGCTCGACGAGCCGACCGCCTCGCTCGATCCCGATACCGCCGACTGGGTGCGCAGCCATCTCGACCGCTACCGCCGTACGCGCAGCGCCACCATCCTGCTCGCCTCCCACAACATGACCGAGGTCGAGCGGCTGTGCGAGCGCGTCATCATGATGAAGCGCGGGCGCATCGTCGACGACGACACGCCGGCGCGTCTGCTCGACCGCTACGGCCGGCAGAGGCTGGAAGACGTGTTCCTCGACATCGCCCGCGGCCGCGGCGAAGCGCGCGAGGCCGCGCAATGAGCGCGCCCATCCCCTATGCCGCCTTCTCGTTGCGCCGGATCGCCGCGATGATCCTGCGCTACTGGTACCTGATGCGCTCGTCCTGGCCGCGGCTGCTCGAACTCATCTACTGGCCGATGGTGCAGATGCTGATGTGGGGCTTTCTGCAGAGCTATGTCGACCAGAACGCGACCTTCTTCGCGCGCGCCGGCGGCACGCTGATCGGCGCCGTGCTGCTGTGGGACGTCCTGTTCCGCGGGCAGCTCGGCTTCTCGATCTCGTTTCTGGAGGAGATGTGGGCGCGCAACATGGGCAACCTGATGATGAGCCCGCTGCGTCCGCTCGAATTCGTGCTGGCGCTGATGGTCATGAGCATCGTGCGGCTGGCCATCGGCATGGTGCCGGTGACGCTGGTCGCGCTGTGGTTTTTCGATTTCAACCTTTATGCGCTCGGCTTCGGGCTGGCGGCGTTCTTTCTCAACCTGATCCTCACCTCATGGGCGGTCGGCATCCTGGTGTCCGGGCTGATCCTGCGCAATGGCATGGGCGCGGAGGGGCTGGCCTGGACCTTCATGTTCCTGCTGCTGCCCTTGGCCTGCGTCTATTATCCGGTCGCCATCCTGCCCGGCTGGCTGCAGACCATGGCCTGGCTGTTGCCGCCGACCTACGTGTTCGAGGGCATGCGGGCGATCCTGATCGAGCGCACCTTCCGGGTCGACCTGATGCTCATGGCATTTGTCCTCAACGCCGCCTATTTCCTGCTTGCGGTCGCCGGTTTTCTGCGCCTGCTCGACAGCGCCCGCCGCTACGGATCCCTGATCCAGACCGGCGAATAGGGCGCGGACGGCCAGCCGCCGGCCCGGGCGGGAACCCGGGTTTATGTTGATTTCGTGACAGGAACCGGTCAGTGTGCGCCGCACAAGACCGGGGAGCAGACATGCCAATCGGGGAATTCGGGGGCGCGCCGCGCCTGCCGGGCGACGGCGGTCCGGCGTTTTCGACCGGCCTCTACTGGGCCTACGAGATGGGACAGGCGGCGCTGCATCCGGCGCGCGCCTTTGCCGACGTGACCCGGCTTTATTTCAAGAACCCGCTCAATCCGCTCACCCACACCACGCTCGGCAAGACGATTGCGGCCGGGATGGAAGTGTTCGAGCGCTCGACCCGCCGCTACGGCAAGCCGGACTGGGGCATCGATTCCGTCCTGGTCGGCGCCGAACGCCTGCCGGTGCGCGTCAATGTCGTGTGGGAACGGCCGTTCTGCCGGCTGTTGCATTTCGAGCGCGTCTTCGATCACGCGCCGCGCCGCCCGCAGCCGAAGCTCCTGATCGTGGCGCCGATGTCCGGGCATTATGCCACGCTCCTGCGCGGCACGGTTGAGGACTTCCTGCCCAATCACGACGTCTACATTACCGAATGGGTCGATGCCCGCATGGTGCCGCTGGCGCAGGGCCGCTTCGATCTCGACGACTACATCGATTACCTCATCAGCATGTTGCATCTGTTGGGCGGCGATGCTCACGTCATCGCGGTCTGCCAGCCCTCGGTGCCGGTGCTTGCCGCCGTCTCGGTCATGGAGGCGCGTGGCGATCCCTACGTGCCCCATTCCATGGTCCTGATGGGCGGGCCGATCGACACCCGCATCAATCCGACCGCGGTCAATCTTCTCGCCAAGGAACGCGGCATCGACTGGTTCCGCCGCCACGTCATCACCAAGGTGCCGTTCCCGCACCCGGGCGTGTTGCGCGACGTCTATCCCGGATTCCTCCAGCTCAACGGCTTCGTGAGCATGAACCTCGACCGGCACATGGACGCGCACAAGGAGCTGTTTTTCAATCTGGTGAAGGGCGACGGCGATTCCGCGCAGAAGCATCGCGAATTCTATGACGAGTATCTCGCGGTCATGGACCTGACGGCGGAATTCTATCTCCAGACCGTGAAAACCAATTTCATCCATCATGCGCTGGCAACCGGGACCATGACGCATCGCGGCGAGAAGGTCGATCCGTCCGCGATCCGCAACGTCGCCATGCTGACGGTTGAGGGCGAGCGCGACGACATTTCCGGCGTTGGGCAGACCGAGGCGGCGCACCGGCTGTGCAGCAATCTCGCGGCCACGCGGCGCGCCCATTACCTGCAGCCCGAGGTCGGCCATTATGGGGTGTTCAACGGGTCGCGCTTCCGCGCCGAGATCGCTCCGCGCATCGGCGATTTCGTGCTGACCAACAATGTCCGCAGCCGGGCGGCGCCGGCGCCGGTTCCCCTGCGCGAGAACGCCGCCTGACCGGCCGGGCGCAAACGCACCGGCCGGACGGAACAGCGTCCGGGCAGGGTGTCAGAGCATGATCCCGAAAAATGTGACGCGGCGTTCGGAAAAGATCATGCTCAAACAAGGAGCTAAAGCGGGATGGCGATTCGAGGAAAGGTCATCCCGCCTTGGTCGCGGTTTTGCAGGCGGAATCACACGCAGGCCACGTGATTCTATGCCAACATCTTGTTTCTGCTTATAAAATTCTCCTGATCCGGCGTCGGCTCCGTTGCGGCCGGCGGTCCCGCCTTCTTCATATGATTTGAACCAAGATTCATATCTTAGCGCACAACCGGTTGCGGCTGTCCAGCCAAAGCGGCCCAATCCGTGGGGCATCCGCTTTATTTTTCCGCCATGTCTCCCGCGCCGACCCGTTATGGCACTATGGCGTTGACCCGAAGACCAAGGTTCGAGCGCCAAGGTTGCACCCCATGCCGACGCGTGCCCTGCTTTATCGCCGCCCGACCGAGCCGCAGGCGATCCAGGTCGTGTTCGACGAGTCGGTTTACCTCGTCCGGCTCCGCCGGCACCGGCAGGCCCGCCGTTACACGCTGCGCATCCAGGCCGCCACGCGCGAAGTGGTGCTGACGATGCCGCCGCGCGGCTGTCTGAAGGAGGCGAAGTCGTTCGCGGAGAAGCACGGCGGCTGGATCGCCGCGCGCCTGCACCGGCTGCCCGAAGCGGCTCCGTTCGCGCACGGCACCGTCGTGCCGCTGCGCGGCCAGCCCCACCGCATCGTTCATCGTCGCGGCGTGCGCGGCACGGTCTGGATCGAGATCGGCGAGGACGGCGGGCGCTCGCTGTGTGTGGCTGGTCAGGCCGAACACGTCGACCGTCGCGTCAACGACTTCCTCAGGCGTGAGGCCAGGAGCGACCTTGAAGCCGCGAGCCGGGCGGCTGCGGCGGCGCTCGGCGTGCGCCTGCGCCGCGTATCGGTCCGCGACCAGTCGAGCCGCTGGGGATCCTGCTCGACCACCGGCGTGCTGTCCTATTCGTGGCGGCTCATTCTGGCGCCGTCTTTCGTGCTCGATTATCTCGTTGCCCATGAAGTCGCCCATCTCGTCGAGATGAATCATTCCGCGCGCTTCTGGCGTCTGGTCGATCGGCTGTGCCCGCATGTGCGGCGCGCGAGAACCTGGCTCGACATGCACGGCACCGATCTGCACCGCTACGGCATGCCGGCTTTGCCGCCGTTGCCGGCGCGCCCGCTGGCCGGTCTGCGCCCGCGCTGGTGATAATCCGTTTATGGCGCGGCTTCTTCGCTACGCGCCGCCGGCGCGGGATGACTTTTCTTCGAAACGTCACCCCGCTTTAGCTCTTTGTCTGCGCATGATCTTTTCCGAAAACCGCTTCGCACTTTTCGGGACCATGCTTTAAAATTGCGCCATCTCCCGCGGAATTTCGGCGCTGATGCTGCGCCCTCAGGTCCCGCTGCTCGGGACGGTCAGATAGTCGTGACGCGACCGCTCGGCATGCTGCTCGCACATGACGTCGAGTTCGCGTCGCAGCCGGCCGAGGATTTCCCGCCCTTCCGGTCCGGTGGCGCGCCGCGATTCGATCGACAGGATCGAGTGCATGATCTGAAGCTGGTTGCCGACCCGGTGGTTGATTTCCCGGATCAGGCGGTCCTTCTCGGCGGTACGCTCGGCAACCAGCCTTTCAAGGTGCGAGCGCTGCACTTTCGGCGACGGCAGCAGTTTGATCTGCGGCAGAATGAACGCGAAGGCGATCGCGGTTGCCACCGAGGCGAGCGCGGTAACAAGGCCGATGCCGGCATGCAGGCCGGGATATCCGGCCCCCGTGATCGCCGACCAGAAATGCGCGGTATGGGTGAGGCCGCAGGCCACGATGAAGGCGACGAACAGCGTCCACAGCCAGCGATAGGGAATGTCGTCCTTGCGATGGCGCAACACGATCGCCATCGTGATCGGGATGGCAAAATAGGACAGTGCGATGGCCGCATCGCTGACAAGGACGATCCGCAACAGGCCGGTGCGCGACGTGCAAAGGGCAATGAGCTGTTCGAGCATGGTGCTGTCCTTCGGGATGGGCGGTCGGGGCGCGGCCGGATGTCCTGTCGATGGCGGACTATCCGGCCTCAATGCGACACCGCGGGCGCGGTTCCATCGCTATCGTCTTCGCGAGCGCGCTGCGGCACGCGGTGCCCGGTCGCGCGCGATGCAACCCTCAGCCGGTCAGCGCCGGCCGAACAGTCCGTCGATCAGCCAGTGATCGAGGCCGCGCTTGGTTGCGGGCGCGGCCCGTTCGGCGCTTGCAACCGGTTGCGGCGGACGGCCGAAATCCGGCAGCGGCAACAGGCTGCGTCCCGAAAGACCGGGCAGGTTCGCGACCGCGCCGCCGCGATGCGCCGCCTTCATCACGCGCGCCCAGGTCTCCGCCGGCAGGCCGCTGCCGGTCATCTTCTTGGTCGGCGTGTTATCGTCGTTGCCGAACCAGACGCCGGCGACGAGATGGGCGGTATAACCGACGAACCAGCCGTCGCGGAAATCCTGGCTGGTGCCGGTCTTGCCCGCTGCCGGATAGCCGCCGAGATCGGCCTTGCGGCCGGTGCCGCTGAGCAGCGTTTCCTGCATCATCGCATTCATCATCCCGATATAGTGCGGATCGACCACCTGACCGAGATTTTGCGGCGTGCGCTGATATAGGATCGTGCCGTCGGCGCGGCGTACGCTTTCGACCACGTGCGCGATGATCGAGGATCCGCCATTGGCGAACGGGGCATAGGCGGAGACCAGTTCGATGAGCGAAACTTCCGAAGTGCCGAGCGCGATCGAGGGATTGGGTTCCAGCCTGGAGGCGATGCCGAGCCGGTAGGCGGTGCGGGTGACGGCGGTCGGTCCGAACTCGAGCGTGAGGCGCACGGCCACGGTGTTGAGCGACATGGCGAGCGCCTGCGTCAGCGTCACCGGGCCGAAATATTCGCGCGTGTAGTTTTCCGGTTTCCAGCCCTTGAGCGCGACCGGCTTGTCTTCGCGCACGGTGTCCGGGGTCAGTCCGCGCTCGATGGCGGTGAGATAGACGAACGGCTTGAAGGCGGAGCCGGGCTGGCGCTTGGCGGCGACCGCGCGGTTGAACTGGCTTTCCGCATAGTTGCGCCCGCCGACCATGGCGCGCACGGCGCCGTCCGGCGTCATGGCCACGAAGGCGGCCTGCGTGACGCCGGTCTTGTCGCCTTTGTTGGCGAGCTCGTCGAGGATCGCCTGCTCGGCCATGCTCTGCAGCCGAGGATCGATCGTCGTCTGCACGACGATGTCGTCTTCTACGAAGCCGACAAGGTCGTCGAGCACGTCGGTGATCCAGTCGGCGACGTAATTGACCGAGCCGGCCTGATTTTGCGGCAGCACCCGAGCCGGCCGCGCGAGCGCGAGCGAAGCCGCTGATTTATCGATGAAATTCTGCTCGCGCATGGCCGCGATCACGACCCGTGCGCGCTGTTCGGCGGCGTGCGGGTTGCGGGTGGGCGCAAGGCGCGAGGGCGACCTGACGAGGCCGGCCAGCATCGCCGCCTCCGACAGCGACAAGTCCCTGGCCCGCTTGCCGAAATAGCGCTGCGCCGCGGCTTCGATACCGTAGGCGCCGGCGCCGAAATAGATGCGGTTGAGATAGAGCGCGAGGATTTCGTGCTTGGAGAAATTGCGCTCCAGCCACAGCGCCAGCACCAGTTCCTGGGCCTTGCGGGTCAGCGTACGTTCCTGATTCAGAAAGAGATTTTTCGCCAGTTGCTGGGTGAGGGTGGAGCCGCCCTGGGCCACGCCGCGCCGCAAGAGGTTGGCCAGGGCGGCGCGCGCGACGCCGCGCGGATCGATCCCGGCATGCGCGTAGAAGCGCCGGTCCTCGATCGCGATGAAGGCCTGAGGAACGTGTCTCGGCAGTTCCTCGAGCCGCGCCGACAATCCGCTGTCGCCGCGCGTCACCAGCACGCGCCCGTCGAGCCCGGCGATCTTGATCGAGGGCGGACGCTTGGGCACCTGCAGCGACTGGATCGGCGGCAGATGCGCCCCGATGTAAAGGAGCGCGCCGAAGCCTGCGATCGCGAGCCACAGGCACCCCACGACACCCCAATAGAGCGCGCGCTTAAGACGCGAGCGGCCGCGCTCGCGCTTGTCCCTGCGTCCATGGCCCGAAC
>WBUW01000140.1 GCA_008933495.1 Pseudorhodoplanes sp. | reverse complement strand
AGCTCGAACACGAAGCCGGTATAGTAATCCATGCCGCGGCCGAAGGCGCCCTCGAAGCGGATGCGGCGGACATCAATGCCGCGCGCCGCGAGAAAGCCGGTGCGGCTTTCCAGCCGGTCGAGGGCCGCCGACAGGGAGAGGCCGGCCTCCTCGGCGATCCGGCGGATCGCGGCCGCCGCTTCGTCGGGATCGCCACTGACCGCCAGGCAGCGTTCGATCAGGCTGCGCGTGCCGTGCGGCAGCGACGATGTTGCCCCGAGCGCGGCCTGTTCCAGGAAGCGGTCGGCGATTTCGCCGACCGTGCGTCCGCCGACCGTGGTGATCCCGGCAATCGAGAGCAGGTCGGCCACGAGCGCGCGCGCGCCCTTGGGATCGGAGCCGGCGAGGGCGGCGAGCACGCCCTGATAATCGGCCTTGGCGCCGTTCGCTGCGGCGAGCGTGAGCCGCTCAAGGTCGTGCGCGAGATCGGCCTTGCGGTTGAAGTCCTTCACCAGCCGCCGCTTCCAGGCCGGCGCGAGGTCGAGCGCCTCGACCAGGGCGGAGAACACGCCGATGTCGCCGACGCGGATCGCCGGCGCGGTGATGCCGTAATGGGCGGCCGCCTCGATGCCGAGCGCCAGGATTTCGGCGTCGGCGGCGGCGATGTCGGTGCGCCCGAAGGATTCGATTCCCGCCTGCACGATTTCGCTCGGCGCGCCGTCGCGGTCGCGGAACACCGGGCCGAGATAGCAATAGCCTTGCGCGCGGCCCGCCGCGGGCGAGGCGAGATAGGTCTGCGCCACCGGAATCGTGAAATCCGGCCGCAGGCAGTATTCGCGTCCGTTCCGGTCGGCGGTCAGATACATGCGCGCGCGGATGTCCTCGCCCGAGAGGTCGAGGAAGGCGTCGGCGGGCTGCAGGATGGCGGGGGCGATGCGCGCATAGCCGGCGCGCTCGAAGGCTGCGACCAGGCTCTCCGCCCGCGCATCCGAAATCGAAACTGTCGCCGGGGCGGCACTCATGGCGGCGGGCCTTGCGTTCGCTCGTTCGTTTGATGGCGGGGCCTTTAGCACGCGCCGGTAAAGGTTTCGACGACAACGCGCGGTCGCCCTTAATGGCGGCCGGCCGCCGCGGCGGGCCCATGACGCGGCGGGCCCATGAAATGCCGGACCGCGTCAGCAGAAGGCTTGTGTCATGTGATGTTATAACATAACAATCATTACAGCATTCCTGTGGTCTGGGGGGTCTCGATGGGCAGGGCAGGTCGGCCGCTCGCGGCGGCGGTCGGAATTCTGGCGGCGCTGGCGACCGAGGGCGCTCATCGGCACGCTCACGGGCAGTCGCAGACATTGCCGCCGATCGTGGTGACCGCGCCAAGCCCGCTCATGATCGCGGCAACCGCCATTCCGTCCGGCGGCCTGATCGTGGTCGAAGATGCCTTCGCGCCGGTGACCGTGCTGCCCGAAGACGAGATCCAGCGCATTACCGCAAAGACCATTGGCGGCCTGCTGGCCGAGAAGCCGGGCCTTTCCGCCTCCACCTTTGCGCCCGGCGCGAGCCGGCCGGTCATCCGCGGTCTCGATAATTTCCGCGTCCGCATCCAGGAGAACGGCGTCGGCGTCCACGATCTGTCCGATTTCGGCGAGGACCATGCGGTGGCGATCGATCCGCTGGCGGCGCAGAAAGTGGAGGTCGTGCGCGGCCCGGCGACCCTGCGCTACGGATCGCAGGCCATCGGCGGCGTGGTCGATGTCGGCAACAATCGCATCCCGGCCATGCTGCCGCAGCGCGGCATCGCCTTCGTCGGCAAGAGCGCGCTCACTTCGGTCGACCGCGGCCACGAGAGTGCGGCTCTGCTCGATGCCGGCGGCCGCAATGTCGCGCTCCATGTCGATGCATTCGAGCGGCGTGCGGGCGATTACGCCATTCCGCCGGGCGGCCGGCAGGCCAATAGCGGGGTGAACAGCAGGGGCCATTCGGTCGGCGCGTCGTTGGTGTTCGACCAGGGCTTTGTCGGCGCCTCGGTCACGCGCCTGCTCAGCCGCTACGGCATTCCGGGCGAGGAAGCCGCCGCCAACGGCAACAATATCGATCTCGACCAGACCAGATTGCAGGCCAAGGGCGAATACCGCCCGGACGCGCAGGCCATTGCGGCGGTGCGTTTCTGGTTCGGCGCCACGCAATATCAGCACGACGAGCGCGGCACCGAGGACGGCGTCACCGGCATCCTGTCGACGTTTCGGAACCGCCAGCAGGAAGGGCGCGTGGAAATCGGGCACGCCCCGCTCGCCTCGCCGCTCGGGATGTGGAGCGGCGCGCTCGGCGTGCAGGCCGGCCGCCAGCGCATCGCGACGCAGGGCGAGGCGGAGGAATTCCTGCTGCCGGCGCACAGCAACTCCGTCGCCGCCTATCTGTTCGAGGAACTCCAACTCACCGAGACGCTGAAATTCCAGGCCGCCGGCCGCATCGAGAGCGCCAAGGTCGACGGAACGACCGGCATCTTCCCGGGCGATTACGTCTATGCCGGCGCCGATCCCGGGCTCGAAGCACGCAGCCGCGCGTTCAAGCCGATGAGCGTGAGCGCGGGCTTCCTGCAACGGCTGCCGCAAGGCGTCGTCGCCAGCCTGACGGGACAATATGTCGAGCGCGCGCCGACCGCGCCCGAGCTGTTCTCCAAGGGCGCCCATCACGCCTCCGCGACCTTCGAGATCGGCAATCCCGACCTCGGCAAGGAGAAGGCGCGCACGGTGGAGTTCGGCTTGCGGCGTGCGCGCGGCGACTGGCGCTTCGACGCCAGCGCCTATTACGCGAAATATTCCGGCTTCATCTACAAGGCGCTGACCGGCAACACCTGCGGACACGAATTCGCCGATTGCGTCGCGGGCGCGGGCGAGGAACTGACCCAGGTCGTCTATGCCCAGCGCGACGCCGCCTTCCGCGGCATCGAGATCGCAACGCAGCTCGATCTGTTCGCGCTCGGCAACGGCGCCTTCGGCGTCGAAGGGCAATACGACATCGTGCGCGCCACCTTCGCCGACGGCAGCAATGTGCCGCGCATCACCCCGCAGCGGCTGGGCGGCGGCGTGTTCTGGCGCAACGAAAACTGGCTTGCGAAAGTGGGCCTGCTGCACGCCTTCGCGCAAAATCGCGTCGGCGACAACGAAACCCCGACCGCCGGCTATGACAACCTGAAAGCGGAGCTGAGCTATGCCCGCCGCTACCGGCCGGCCGGCTTCGGGCCGCAGGAGCTGGTGCTCGGCATTTCCGCCAACAATCTCCTGAACGACGACATGCGCAACCATGTCTCGTTCAACAAGAACGAGGTCCTGCTGCCGGGCCGCAGCATCAAGGGATTTGCCACGCTGCGCTTCTGAGGCGCCCGCCGGCGGCAGGCGCGTCAAACGTGGTTAACGAGACGTAAAGCCGGCACTACCGGAACGTGCCGCCGGCGGCCGCCACCATCCTCACGAAATAGTAGGAACTTCTGCCTGATATTGCGGCAGGGGATGGAGACGTAAGGATGACGCAGCCGGTATCACGCCGCGTCGTGCAGGCATTCTATCAGGCTTATTCGTCGCGCGATGTCGTACGCCTGGCCGATTACCTCGATGACGGCATCGAATGGCTGATCAGCGGGCCGAAGGCGCTGTTGCCCTATTGCGGGATGCATCGCGGCAAGCCGGCGGTCATCGATCTGTTCCGGCGGCAAATTCCCGCGGTGTTCGAACTGCGCGCGTTCGAGCCGGAGGTTCTTCTGATCGACGGCGACTGCGCGGCGTTGTACGGCTATCTCGGCGGCATCCAGTGCAGCAGCGGACGCCGCTTGCGTTACCGCCATGCGCAGTTCGTGCGCTTTCGCAACGACAAGGTGGTGTCGGTGCGGGCCATGCTCGACAGCCTTGACGTCGCCGAGCAGTGGCTCGGCCATCCGCTTTATCTCGGCGCGCCGCCAGCCGCGATGCGCGAGCCGGAGAGCGACATCATCGCGGTGTGAGCGGCAGCACGTCGTCCCGGCCGGGCGATTGCGCGAGAGCCGGGACCGTTTTCGAGCGCCCGGCAACAAGACCCGGCGACGATCCCGGATCGCGCTGCGCGTCCGGGAAGACCGGGACTAGGAGCATGATCCCGAAAAGTGCGCAGCGGTTTTCGGAAAAGATCATGCTCAAATAAAGAGCTGAAGCGGGATGTCGATTCGGGGAAAAATCATCCCGCTTTAGTCCAGTCCGTGCCGCGCGAGCAGCTCGCGCACTTTCTCGACCAGTTCGGATTCCTTGCAGGCGAACTGGGCCGGTCGCGTCTCGCGCCATTCCTCGTTGGAGGCGATGGCGGCGGCGGCTTTGGCGCCCTCGATCAGGTCCTTGATCTGCACCTCGCCTTTGGCCTTCTCGTCGCCGCCCTGGATGACGACGCACGGCGCGTTGCGGCGGTCGGCATATTTGAGCTGGTTGCCGAAATTCTTCGGGTTGCCGAGATAGAGCTCGGCGCGGATGTTCGCCTCGCGCAGCGCGGCGACCATTTTCTGGTAGTCGGCGATACGGTCCTTGTCGAACACGGTGACGACGACGGGACCGGTCTCCTTCTTGGCGCCGAGCTTGCCGATCAGCGTCAGCGCGGCCTGCAGGCGCGAGACGCCGATGGAGAAGCCGGTCGCCGGCACCGGCTGGCCCATGAAGCGCGAGACGAGCCCGTCATAGCGGCCGCCGCCGCCGACCGAGCCGAAGCGCACCGGGCGGCCTTTCTCGTCCTTGGTCTCGATCAGCAATTCCACTTCGTAGACCGGGCCGGTGTAATATTCGAGGCCGCGGACGACGGAAGAATCGCAGACAATCCGATCCTCTCCGTAGCCTGAAGCTCCAACTAAGTCAGCGATCTCTCGCAGCTCAGAAACTCCCTGCTGACCAGATTCCGATTTTCCAAAGAGTTCGGCCCACTCGGCGATGCGGACCTTCGATGCTGCTTGAAGTGCTAGAGGCTTCGTCGATCCGATTGCTGACTTCACGCCGAGATAGCTGATTATCGTTTCGATTTGTTTTGCGTCCAGATTTGCGCCTTTGGTGAAGTCGCCGCTCTCGTCCTTGCGGCCTTCGCCCAGCAACTGCTTCACTGCTTGAGGGCCAAGGCGATCTAATTTGTCGATCGCGCGCAGCACCGTCAGCCGCTTGCCTGCATTCTCTTCGCCACCGATGCCGATAGCTTCCATCACGCCATCCAGCACCTTGCGGTTGTTCACCTTCACCACATACTGGCCGCGCGGAATCCCCAAAGCTTCCATCGTATCGGCGGCCATCATGCACATCTCGGCATCGGCGGCCATCGAAGCCGCGCCCACCGTGTCGGCGTCGAACTGCATGAACTGGCGGAAGCGGCCCGGTCCCGGCTTCTCGTTGCGGAACACCCAGCCGTAGCGGTAGCTGCGATAGGGCAGCGCGAGGTGCTGGAAATTCTCCGCCACATAGCGCGCCAGCGGGGCGGTGAGATCGTAGCGCAGCGAGAGCCACTGCTCGTCTTTTTGGACATCGGCTATAGCCGATGTCCCAGTGTCGTCCTGGAACGAGAACACGCCTTCGTTCGGCCGGTCCTGGTCGGGCAGGAACTTGCCGAGCGCGTCGGTATATTCGATCATGGGCGTTTCGACGGGCTCGAAGCCGTACAGTTCGTAGACCTTGCGGATCGTCTCCACCATCTCGCGCGTGGCGGCGATCTCGGCGGGTCCGCGGTCGGCGAAGCCGCGCGGCAGGCGGGCTTTGAGTTTCTGTGGCTTGGCCATGCGTCGTAAGCTCGGAATGGAAATACAGGCATTTCCGCTTTGTCATGGCCGGGCTTGGCCCGGCCATCCACGTCTTCCCTGCGACAGGAAAGCAAGACGTGGATGCCCGGCACAAGGCCGGGCATGGCGGTCTGAAGTGGCGGCTTGGTACCAGCCGCCCCCTCTTTTGTCATTATCCGCAAAAGCGGATAATCGAGATCAAGCCCGGATATGCGCAAGTCGGGTAAACCCGACTTGCGGTCTTCGAGACGCATCGCTTGGCGATGCTCCTCAGGATGCCGCCGGGAGAGAACGATAGAAGAGGCACATATGGCGCAGGCACAGAAAACATCCACCGCGGCAATCCCCAACGACCTTGCCGGCTTCTGGATGCCGTTCACCGCCAACCGCGCCTTCAAGGCGCGCCCGCGGCTGATCGCGCGCGCCAAGGACATGCACTATTACACCCCGGAAGGCCGCGCGGTGCTCGATGCCGCCGCCGGCCTGTGGTGCACCAATGCCGGCCACAACCGCGATCCGATCGTGCAGGCGATTAAGGCGCAGGCCGCCGAGCTCGATTTCGCCCCGACCTTCCAGTTCGGCCATCCGCGCGCTTTCGAGCTGGCCAACCGCATCGCCGCGCTCGCGCCCGGCGACCTCGACAGCGTGTTCTTCTGCAATTCCGGCTCGGAGGCCGCCGACACCGCGCTGAAAATCGCGCTCGCCTACTGGAACGCGCGCGGAGAGGCGCAGCGCGTGCGCTTTGTCGGGCGCGAGCGCGGCTATCACGGGGTCGGTTTCGGCGGCATGGCGGTGGGCGGGCTTGCCAACAACCGCAAGGCGTTCGGCGTCATGCTGCCCGGCGTCGATCATCTGGCCTCGACCTACAACCGCGAGCAGCAGGCTTTCTCCAGGGGCGAGCCGGACTGGGGCGCGCATCTGGCCGACGAGCTGGAGCGCATCGTCGCGCTGCATTCCGACAGCACCATCGCCGCCGTCATCGTCGAGCCGATGGCGGGCTCGACGGCGGTGCTGCCGGCACCGAAAGGCTATCTGCAGCGCCTGCGCGCGATCTGCGACAAATACGGCATTCTGCTCATCTTCGACGAGGTCATCACCGGCTTCGGCCGCCTCGGCCACGCCTTCGCCGCCGAGCGCTACGGCGTCGTGCCCGACATGATCACGTTCGCCAAGGGCGTCACCTCGGGCTCGGTGCCGATGGGCGGCGTCATCGTGCGTAAAGGAATCCACGACGCCTTCATGACCGGCCCCGAGCATGTCGTGGAATTCTTCCACGGCTACACCTACTCCGCGCATCCGTTGGCCTGCGCCGCCGGTCTTGCCGCGCTCGACCTCTATCGCGACGAGGACCTGTTCGCGCGCGCGAAGAAGATCGAACCGCTCTGGTACGACGCGGCGATGTCGCTGAAGAGCCTGCCGAACGTGCTCGACATCCGCTGCGTCGGCCTGACCGCCGGCATCGATCTGGCGTCGAAGCCCGACGCGGCCGGCAAGCGCGGCTACGAGGCCATGGAGCGCGGGTTCCATGACGAAGGGATCATGTTCCGCATCGTCGGCGACTCGATCGCGGTGACGCCGCCTTTGATCGTCAGCGAGAGCCAGATCGGGGAAATCTTCGACAAGGTCGGCCGCGTGATCAGAGCGCTGGCCTGAA
>WBUW01000139.1 GCA_008933495.1 Pseudorhodoplanes sp. | reverse complement strand
AAGCCGGAGTGTGGTTCCGGCGGGGTCGTCTCTGCATGGTCGCTCCTGATTCGCAGGCAACAGCGTGCCTGCCGTCAGGCAGAAATTCCACTTAGCGCCCTGTGCAGATTTGCGGGACCGGCTCTCGGTCGCTCCGGCGTGCAGGTGAGCCAAAAGTGCCCTTCGGTTTCTGTGGCTGGGACGCCGCTGGAAGTGACCGTGTCCTCTACCAAGCACCACCAAAGATACCCGGATTGAAATGTAATCCAAACATGCTGGCTTGGTTGCTCGATGAGAGTTTTAAGAGCGTTGCAGTCCTGCGTGTTGTTGCAGAGCGGAGCGATGCGGTCCCAATTAGGCGTCAATAGCAATTCGGTTGATACGTCGCTCCACCCCGCATGGAGCTGGTTGCGCTCTTTGGCGACGGGCCACCACTTCCCCTTATTTCCATTCTTGATGTAGCGAACTGAGTTAGGGAGCGTCATGCAATCTTCCTTGCGGCAGCCTCAGCCATAGGTTACGGCTTCGTGACGGAGTTTTAAATCATCCGCGCGGCCATAGCGCCAACTTCCAGCCCGGTAAGCTAAACGAATGGGCCACGGCACCTAGTCTTAAATGCAAGCTTGCAAGCAGCCTGCCGAGCGATTCCAAAAAATTTTAATTTCAATCTGCGCATCACTCCAGCTCCACCCGCAAATTCCGTCCCACCGCATTCGCCGCGCGCCGCAGCGTCGAAAGCGTCACCGACGGATTGTCCGGATCGAGCAGGCGGTCGAGCTGGCGGCGGCTCGTCTTCATGCGCGCGGCCATCTCGGTCTTGCTCAGACCCTGCTTGTCCATCGCGGCCCTGATCTGGTCGGCGATGATTTCCTTGACCGCGGCGTCTTCGGTTTCCGACAACAATCCTTCCTTGTCGAGAAATTCGTCGAAGGTTTCGCTGCCGTCGATGTAACCTCTCGCTCGCTTCTTTTTTCTCTTTTTCATCTTTCGATCTCTCTTTTGCGCCGGAGCGCAAGTGCCAAGTCCTGCGATGGCGTCTTTTGTGTCTTCTTTTCGAATCCGTGCAGCAGGATCATTTCGCCTTCGATGATGCAGAACACAACACGCGCGATGCGTCCGCCGCTTAGATCGCTGCGTACTTCCCACAAGCCGTGCCCGAGCGCGCGGCAATAGGGCATTCCGATCGGCCAGCCGAACTCGACCTTCTGGATGTCGCGGCCGACGATCCGCCGAGCATCCTTTGAAAGCGTCAGGAGCCACTCCCTTACGGGTCGCCGCCCGCCGGCTATGGCATAGAAGCGGCCCGTAATCTTCTTGGACCGGTCGATCATCTGGAATGAATGTGTCAAAAATGACACGATTGGTCAAGAGCCGGATCAGGTGCGAAGGTGTCTGGCGAACGCGAGACGCTTTGTCGCGGAGCGGCGAGGCGACAGCGAAAAGCGGTGGCAGGCGAGCCGCGTCGCAGGTCTCAGCTCTGTTTCACCCCGCCGGATAGCCCACCGTCGGCGCCAGGATGATGCGCTGTTCGCGCCGCAAGCCGAGTGCCGGCGCGCGCTTGCTGCGGTCCGGTTGCCGCCGGCTCGTCTTCATGCGCGCGGCCATCTCGGTCTTGCTCGGGCCCGGCTTGTCCATCGCGACCCTGATCTGGCCGGCGATGATCTCCTCGATTGCGGTGCCCTCCGTACATCCGAGGGCTTCGTCCGAAGGTATGCAATCCAGCCGTTGCCTCCGCGTCCAAAATCGCGCAAGAGGCTGCCGCCATTCTTGCGCCAAAAATCCCAACGGGAGAATCCGACGTGAATTCCTGCCAGCGGCGGGCGGGGCAATCGCTTGCCGAGCCACCGGCAACCAGGATCAGCACGCCGCGCGGTCCGGTCGAATGCGCGGTCGCGGGCGAGGGGCCGACAATTCTGGCCCTGCATGGCGGCATGGGCGGCCATGACCAGTCCTGGCTGCTGGCGCGCTCGCTGCTCGCCGATCCGCAAGGCTATCGGATCGTTGCGCCATCCCGGCCGGGATATCTGGGCACGCCGCTGCGCGTCGGGCGCGCGCCGGAAGACCAGGCCGACGCCTACGCCGACCTGCTCGATGCGCTTGGAATCCCGACCGTGGCGGTGGCGGCGGTCTCGGCCGGCGGGCCGTCGGCGCTGCAATTCGCGTTGCGGCATCCGGCGCGATGCTGGGGACTCGTTCTGGTCTCGGCTTGCAGCGGGCGGCTCGAGACCCCGCCCGCCATCGTCGCGCGATTGCGCGTCATGAGGCTCGTCGCGCTCGTGCCCGGTCTCGCCGCGATCATGCGCAGGCGGGCGGAATGGAATCCGCAAAACCTGGCACGGCGCTCAATTGCCGATCCCCTCATCCGGGAACGGACCCTGAACCATCCCGTGGCCGGCGCGCTGTTGCGCGCACTGCAACTCGGAATCTTCGATCGGCTGCGGCAGCGATTGCCCGGCACGATCAACGATACGACCCGGTTTGCCGGGCTCGATGCCTATCCAATCGAGCGGCTTGCGGTGCCGGTCCTGGTGGTGCACGGCAAGGCCGACCGCGTGGTCTCGTTTGCTCACGCCGAGGCTGTTGCGGGACAAGCGCCGCATGCCGCGCTGATGGCGATCGAAAACGGCGAACACGTTGCGCTCTTCACGCATCTCGACGAGGTGCGGACGAGAGCGGCGCGCTTTCTTGCGCAACACCGGCCGTAAAGACAAAGGCCGCCGAACGGCAAACAGTCCCGCCGCTCACCGGGCGCGCGCCACCCACCGATCTCCGACCTTATCACAGGAGCGTTTCACCGCCGCCCAGGCGATGCGGTGGGCGCGACCTGTTTCACCCCGCCGGATAGCCCACCGTCTGCGCCAGGATGATGCGCTGTTCGTGCCGCAAGCCGAGTGCCGGCGCGAGCTTGCTGCGGTCCATAAGCCCGCGCACGACGGTGGCGAGGCCGGCGGACGCGCAATAGAGATAGACATTTTGCGCGATCACGCCGGCGTCGGCGGCGGCGAAAAAGGTGCGCTCTTCCGCGTTCGCGTGCGCCATGCGGGCGAAATCGGCGACATAGACGAGATCGAGCGGCGCGGTGCCGACGAAATCCTGCACGCCGGTGAGCGCGCGCAGGTCGTTTTCGACCACGCGCTCGAGGGCATGCGATTTCGCCAGATAGCGATAGGCGCCGTCGGCGCGCACCGCATAGACGTCGATTTCCTGCCAGCCGTGCGCGGAGGGGGCGGTGCGGCCGCCGGTTTCGGGCCGGTTGATGCCGAAGGCGGCCCACAGCAGATTTGAAAATTGCGCTTCCGGAATCGGCGCGGAGGAAAAGGCGCGGCTGCTCTTGCGCGCGCGCAAGGCACGGATCAGTTCGCCGCCGCCGTGCGGGTCGGGGAGCTTGGTGACGGGCGGGGCGCGATCGGGTTGCGCATGCGCGGCCGTGGACATGAGCATTCCTCCGACGACAAGGAACTGGCGGCGATCAAGCATCACATGCCTTTGTCTTTCGCTAAACGAATGCGCGCAGCGGCACTTTGATCTTGCGCAACTGAATATCCTAGCGCGCCACCCACTCGTCCCCGACCTTCTCGTAAGAGCGCTTCACCGCCGCCCAGGCGATGCGATGCGCGCGCGCCTCGAAATCGGGCTCGCCGCGGTGCGCGGCATAGGCATGGTTGAAGGCTTCGCGGTAGATGTCCTGCGCGTGCGGCGGCAGATGGCTGCGCACGGAGGCCGGCAGGTCGGAATTGCTGCGATAGGGCATGGCGAACTCCACACAGGTTTATCGTAATGCGTTCCCATCCTGCCATGCGCGGGCCTGGCCTGCGATCCGGCTCAGCGCGGTCCGTCGCCCGCCGGATCGGGATGGCCGGAGCAGGCCCGGCCATGGCGCGGCTGAAAGTTGAGCTTGCGCGCGGCCGCGGCCAGGGCGCAGCCCTCGCAATAGCGGCTGTCCTTATAGTCGATCCAGTTGTGGGCGTAGATGTTTTCGGGCGCGATCTGATAGCGCTGCTGCAGGAAAGGCAGCAGCTTCAGCAGCGCGTCGAACTGTTCGGGTGTCGCCGGCCTGCGCACGTCGGGGAAATTGCCGGCGAACTCGATGCCGAGGCTGTTCTCCTTGACCACGCGGCGATAGGTCATCAGGTTGGCGATGTACTTGTTGTCGTTGCGGTTGGCGCCGTCCCCGTGCGTGGGAATCGCGTTCTCCGGCACCGCCCAATAGACCGTGCCGTCGGTCTCAACCCACAGCGTGACGCCGCGCCGCGTGGGGTCTTTCGCCTGCGCGAGCGCGCCATGCCGCGCCGCGCCGACCGGCCCTTCCATCTGGTGGATGATGATGTTGCGCCACCGGTTGGCGGCCGCCGGCTCGCCGAGCGGGGCGAGATAGACGATGGTCAAGCCTGCAATCTGCGGCGTACCGGCGGCGCGGGCGAGCACGCAAAGATCGTCCGCGCGCGCGATGCCGCCGGCGAGCAGGAGTATCGCAAGCGCGCGTGCGAGGCGGGCTTTCACGGCGCGGGCCAGGATGTTCCGCTGTTCTTGCGAGTTCAACAGTGCCGGCCGGATGCGCATGAGGATCGCGAGCCGCGGACTTCGTTCTAGGGCAGGACTACGGTCAGCTTCCTGGCCGCCCGGGTGATCCCAGTGTAGAGCCAGCGCGCCCGGCTGTCAGGGAAAGCAAACGATTCGTCGAACAGCACGACGTCGTCCCATTGCGAGCCCTGCGCCTTGTGCACGGTCAGGACATAGCCGTAATCGAATTCGTCATGCGGTTTGCGCTGCGGCCAGTCGAAATCCTCGATGCCGCCGGTGAAGCATTCGCGGCGCACCGACACTTTCTTCGCGCGCGTCCCGGCGCCGGTCAGGTCCTCGTCCGGCAGGATGCGCAACTTGAGGATGCCGCTCTTGCCGGCGCCGCGTTCCTTGACGATCCATAGCCCGCCGTTGAACAGACCCTTCTTGCGGTTGTTGCGCAGGCAAACGAGCTTGTCGCCGGCGACCGGCAAGGCGTCTTCGATTCCCCGGCGTTCGCGCAGGCGCATATTGTAGGCGCGCCGCGTGAGATTGCGGCCGACCAGCACCTGGTCGGCATCGAGCACGCGCTGCGGATCGAGCGCGTCGCGCCGCACCACCTGCGCCGAGCCATAATCGCCGGGTGTGGGGGCGCCGCCTTCGCGCACCTGCATCGACAGCCGCACGATCGGATCGCCGGCGGCCTGGCGGTGCACTTCGGTGAGCATGGCGTCGGGCGCGCAATCGGTGAAGAAGCCGCCATTCTGGATCGGCGGCAATTGCGCCGGATCGCCAAGCACGAGCACCGGCACGCCGAACGAAAGGAGATCGCGGCCGAGTTCGGCGTCGACCATCGAGCATTCGTCGATCACGATCAGTTCCGCCTGCGCGGCCGGCGAATCATCCCATAGTTCGAAGCTCGGCGATTCGTCGTCGGTGTCGCGCGCGCGATAGATCAGGCTGTGGATTGTCGAAGCATTGTGGCAGCCCTTGCTGCGCATCACCTGCGCGGCCTTGCCGGTGAAGGCTGCAAACAGCACCTTGCCGTCGGCCTGCGCGGCGACGTGCTTGGCAAGCGTGGTCTTGCCGGTGCCGGCATAGCCGAACAGGCGGAAGACCTGCGGCGCGCCCTGGCCGGGCTTTTCGCCGAGCCAGGCGGCGACCGCCTGTAATGCTTTGGTCTGATGCAAGGAAAAATCGGGCATCCGCATGTCGTCTTATCATTGCAGCGCTTCGCGCAAAGCGATTTGATTGATGACGTTTGCGGAGCGCGTTCGTGGCGGCCGCATGACGTCGCGCGTCCCGCCGCCGCGCGCCGAAAGCTGGTCCTGCTAAGCCATAAATCCGTCAGAGAAATTCGCCGGCGGAGCGATGTTGCGGTGCAAATGGGAACGCGGCTGTCGAAACGGGTGCGGCCGCGCCACACTTGTGCAGAATCGCTGCAAAGGCGCTCGACAGGGTGCCGAAAAGGGCGCCATATATCGCGCGGGATCGAGGGTGCCGGGGTGATTCCGGGGCCTGTCCCTGAGGATTCCGAAACGGCCACCGTGTCAGGCCACCACCAGAATGGGGGTTTGTTGATGAAGAAGATTCTGCTCGCTCTTGCGACGCTCGTCGTCGCGCTTGGCATGCTCGGCCAGACCGCCGAGGCCGCCAAGAAGAAGACCAAGGTCGTCGTCACGCCGTATGCGTGGTGGTGGCAGGGCCCCTGGACCGTGCGCGATCCCAGGCTCGCGGCGTCGAATTTCTGGGTTGGCGCCGGCTCGACAGGCGCCTATTTCGCGCTGCGTGACGGTCATCGCCACACTGGTAATGGCATCCGCAGCGGTGGCGGCGCCTATCTTGCCGCGAGCGTCGGCTGCGCCGCCGTCTCTCCGATCGTCGGCACGCTGGTCGTCAATCGGCCGCTCACCCAGCGCGAAGTGTTCGTGTCGACCGGCAATTGCTTCCTGCCGATTGTCGGCGGCTGGGTGATGAACGCCTGGTTCGACCAGAACGGCTGGAAGTAAGCCGCCGTCGATCGACGTGTGAAAACGGAAAGCCCGGCTCGCTGGAGCCGGGCTTTTTGCCGGGCGGGCCGCGATGGGCCGCGACCCGACTGTCACATCGCGCCGCCGACATGGCAGCTTTCGAAGCGGCCGTACCCGAGATCAATCACGCACTCGCCCTGCGCGCGCCGCCGCTCCAGTTCCTCGATTCCGTAAGATGGGTCGCCGGGCGGGAAACGCGATCCGGCGCGCCACACCCGGTCCGGGCGCGCGGCACGGATTGTCGCAGTCTTCTTGCGCTTGGCGGCCGAGAATTCCCCGCCGGCCTTGAGGCCGGGCGCAGCCGCCACGGCTCGTCCGTCGAGCGATGCTGCGGCGGCAAGCGACAGGACGAGCGCCGCCGCAGCGGCCAACGCAAGGCGTGCGTCCATGGAGTCCTCCCGATTGCCGTGCCCGGCCGGTTTTTAAACCGCTGCGGCGTCAGTTGCTGTGGCAGCTTTCGAAACGGCCGTATCCGAGGTCGAATACGCATTGACCGATCGCACGCCGATAACGCATTTCGCTGCCGGCGGTGAAGGCCGGATCCGATCCGCGATAGACCGGCCACGGGTAATAAGCATAGGGCGCGGCGTAATAAGGCCCGCCATAATAATAAGGCGCCCCGTAATAGCGACGGTAGACCCGCACGCGGGCGCGCGGCGACTTCTTCTTCGCCGCCGAAAGCTCGACCGCGCCCGGCGGCCGGCTCTTCGCACCGGTTTCCTGCCCGGCGGTTGCTGCCAGCGCACCGGCCGGCGCGACCAGCAGCGAGGCGCAGAGGAGCGAGGCGGGAGCGAGCGAAAGCGCGGTTTTCATGGTCGCGTCTCCTTGGTCGTTGCAACGCCGCTCGCAGCGGCGCCAGCGGGGTGGAGCCGGCTTCATTGTCAATAGTTAGGC
>WBUW01000138.1 GCA_008933495.1 Pseudorhodoplanes sp. | reverse complement strand
CGACGTGACCGCGCAACCGGCGGCCGCGCCGGCAGCCGCACCCCAATCGGTACGGCTTGCTCCGGCGTCCCCGGCGGCGCCCGCGACCATGCCGGCCGCCCAGCCGGTCAAGGCCGGACCGCCAGCGGCCCGGCCGCGTGCGCCGATCGATCCCAATCTGCCGCCGGATTATCCGCTGGAGCCCGGTGCGGGCGCGCCGCGCGAACGCGGGATTTCAGCGGCTGAACGAATCGCGGCCTCGGAAGCCGCGCTCGGCATGCCGCAAGCGTCCTCGGGTTCCGGTTCGATGAATTTCATCGCTGCCGCGCGACGGGCGGCGCAAGCCGCCGTGCCAGATGGCGCGGGCGCGCCCGGCAAGGCGAAGGATGCGAAAGCGGAAAAGCCGCGCAAGACGCTGGGACAGAAGGTCCGCTCCTTGATCGCCGGGGCAAGCGTCATCCTGATCGTGGTAGCCGGTTTGCGCATCGCCCTCAACATGCTCGACCCGGATACCCGCGCGGCGGTCGAAGCCGCGCTGCCCGTCGCAACGCCGCAACAACAGACGGCGCTGGCACAGGAACATATTGCGCCGACCGCGCAGGACGATGCAGAGGACAGCAAGACTGAAAGCACCAGCGCGGCGCCGCCGTCCGGCGCCCAGCCGCCGACCGGCCTTGCTGCGCGCGAAACCGACCCGGGCGTCACCGGATCGATCCCGCGCGCCGATCAACCCGCCCCGCCGTCGCCGGCGCAGATGCCGATCGAGCTGACCATTCCTTCCCCGGGTGCAAAACCCTCCGACAGGTTGCCGGTCGCCCTGCAAAACGCCGGCGCGGCCGGCGATCCCGCCGCCGCCTATGAAATCGCCATGCGCCACCTCGAAGGTCGCGGCGTCCCGCAGGATGTCGAGGAAGGCGCCCGCTGGCTGGCCAAGGCGGCCCAGGCCGGACTCGCACCCGCGCAATTCCGGCTCGGCAGTCTCTATGAAAAGGGTCAGGGCCTGAAGAAGAACCCCGAAACCGCCCGTCAGCTCTACAAGGCGGCGGCCGACAAGGGCAACGCCAAGGCGATGCACAATCTGGCCGTCCTGCATGCCGAGGGACATCAGGGCAAGCCGGATTACCGGACGGCCGCGCTCTGGTTCCGGAAGGCCGCGGACCGCGGCGTCGCCGACAGCCAGTACAATCTCGGCATCCTTTACGCCCGCGGCATCGGGGTCGAACAGAATCTCGCCGAGTCCTACAAATGGTTTTCTCTCGCCGCCAACCAGGGCGACAAGGAATCCGCAAAAAAGCGCGACGATGTGGCCGGCCGCCTCGATCCCCAGGCGCTGATGGCGGCGCGGCTGGCCATCCAGACCTTCACCGCGGCACCGCAGCCGGTCGAGGCGATCAGCGTGCGGGTTCCCGAGGGCGGATGGGACAAGGCGACGGCGACGCCCAAGCCCCCCAAGAAGCCGCGCCAGATTGCGCCGACGCGGATCACTCCGTCGTGAAGGCAAAACCTTTCACCAAGCGCGCATAAATCGATCGACTCTTCCGCAGGATTCTGTACCGATGGCACGCGGTGTCGCCGCGGCCGATGCGCGAGTATTGCCCCGGTTTTGCCGCGATATATTACGCGCGCATCCGCGTCCACAGGCAGACTGACTCGTGCAAATCTACCTTCCGATCGCTGATATCCCGGTCAACGTGCTGGTCGTGCTGGTGATGGGACTCACGGTCGGATTTATCTCCGGCATGTTCGGTGTCGGCGGCGGCTTTCTGATGACCCCGCTGTTGATCTTCATCGGCGTGCCGCCAGCGGTCGCGGTCGCGAGCGTCACAAGCCATATTGCCGCATCGTCGTTTTCGGGGGCCATCAGCTATTGGCGGCGGCGGGCGCTCGACATCCTTCTGGCCGCCGTCCTGCTCGCCGGCGGCCTCGTCGGCACCGTCGCCGGCGTCTGGCTGTTCACCAAGCTTCGGTCGCTCGACTTGCTCGATCTGATCATCGGCCTGTCCTACGTATCCCTTTTGTCGATCGTCGGCGGCCTGATGGTGTTTGAAAGCGTGCGCGCCATCGTGCGCAGCCGGCAGGGCCAGCCGGCGGTACCGCGCCGGCCCGGAAGCCATAGCTGGTTTCACGGGCTGCCGCTCAAGATGCGTTTCAAGGTTTCCCGGATTTATGTCTCGACGATCCCGGTCGCGTTGATCGGATTCGTTATCGGGTTCATCGGCGCCATCATGGGCATCGGCGGCGGCTTCCTGCTGGTTCCGATGCTGATCTATTTCCTTCGCGTGCCGACATCGACCGTGATCGGGACCTCCACGGTCTTGACGCTCGTGACCATGGCGGCTGCGACCATCCTGCACGCCACGACCAACCATCTTGTCGACGCACTCCTGGCGCTGATCCTGATGATCGGCGGCGTCACCGGCGCGCAATTTGGCGCGCGGGCCGGACAGAGAATGAGCGCCGAACGGCTGCGTCTGTTGCTCGGCATTCTGGTCCTGACCGTCGGATTCCGCTTCGCGCTCGATCTCCTCGTCGAGCCTCGGGAATTGTTTTCGCTGCGCATTGTCGGAGCCGGCGGATGAAACGGCCGCTCACCGCCTTGATGGCCGCCGCGCTCGTTGCCTGTAGCGCACAGAGCGCGTTCGGCGAGCGACTCATCTCTTCGCTGTCCACGCATCAGGTCCTGGTCGGCTCGAACTTTACCGGCACCGAGCTTGTCCTGTTCGGCTCAATCGAACGCGACGCGGCAACCGCCACACGGCGCGGCGGCTACGATATCGTGGTCTCGGTGATCGGGCCGCGCGAAACCATGGTGGTTCGCCGCAAGGACCGGGTCGTCGGCATCTGGACGAACGCCCAGTCCTATACGTTCGACGGGGCCCCCTCCTATCTCGCCGTTCTGAGCAACAAGCCACTGGACGCCATCGCGCCTGCAGCGACCTTGCGGCGGCTGGAGATTGGCTTCGGCAGCGTCGCTCTCTCCCAGGCGGCTTCCGCGCTCGGCCTGCAGCCGCCCGGTGAATTCCGGGAAGCGCTGTTCCGCCTGCGCAAAGAACGCGGGCTTTATCGCGAGGATCCGGCCGCGGTCACTTTTCTCACGCCGACTTTGTTCCGGGCCAGCATCGTCATCCCGCCCGAGTCGGAGATCGGAAATTACGAGGTCGATGTGAAGCTGTTCGCGGACGGCGTATCGATTGCGAGAACCTCGTCGGCGCTCGAAATCGTCAAGGTCGGGCTGGAACAGTTTATCGTCAGCGCCGCGCGCGACCATTCATTCCTGTACGGGCTTGCGACAACTATGATGGGGTTGATGACCGGCTGGCTGGCTTCGATCGTGTTCCGCCGCGACTGAGCGGCGTTCAGTCCGGCAGGCAGCGGGCGGCCGCAACCGCATAGAGGCGCGCGCGCCCCAGCATATGGGCCGTGAAATCGAGCGCGCGGAAGACGGCGGCAAAGGCGCAATCGCGGACATTCAATCCGCCGGTCAATGCGCCGAACGCCGGCATGATCAGGCGCCGACCGTCACCTGCGAAACACTTGCGGCTCACCGAACCTCCGCGTGCCCGCACGCGCGCAACCGGGTGCAGGTGGCCCGCAATCTCGCCGCCATCGACCGCCGCGGCCGGCTCATGCCGGAACGTCAGCGGACCGAAAACGGCGCTTGCCTGGAAAACGCCGCCGACGCCGGTCGACGGATCAGGATCATGATTGCCGGCAATCCAGATCCAGTCGCGACCGCGCTGAAGAGAAAGCAGCGCTGCGCGGTCCGGCTCACGCAGCCGCCGAACGGCGTCAGTGTCGTGGAAACTGTCTCCAAGCGCAATCACAACGCGCGGCCGATACCGCTGCACGGCTTCCGAAAGCCGCGCCAGTGTCGTCGCCGTATCGTAGGGCGGAAGAAGAATGCCGCACCGGGCAAAGCTCGAAGCTTTTTCCAGGTGCAGGTCCGAAACGACGAGCAGACATTGCTGCGGCCAATACAGCGCGCCGCAGGCATCGCCTACGAACGTCTGCCCGCCTACAGCAATCTCGCCGGCCTCAAGCGCCACCCATCGCCTCCCGCACCAATTCACCGGCTGCTTCCGCCAGCAGGGTGTCGCCGGCTTCGCCATAAACGGATTCCCGTCCGATTTCCAACATGACCGGCACCGCGAGCGGCGACACGCGCTCAAGCCGCTTATGGACGATTCGGCCCTTGACGCGCGACAGCATTTCGCCAAGGCGGCGAATATCGAGCAACCCGGTCGCCGCATCCGCACCGGCGGCGCGCAGCAGGATGTGATCGGGCTGATGCTTGCGCAGCACATCGTAGATCAGGTCGGTCGAAACCGTGACCTGGCGGCGTGTCTTCTCCTTTCCCGGGAAACGCCGCTCGATCAGGCAGGCAATGACCGCGTTCGAGCGGAATGTTCGCTTCATCATGACGCTTTCGGCGAGCCAGGCCTCCAGATCGTCGCCGAGCATGTCTTCCCCGAACAGGTCGGCCAGGCGCAAGCGCCCGTCGCCGATCTGCGCGCCCATATCGCCAAGACCCCAGACCGCAAGGGCATATTCGCTGGCCACAAAGCCGAGCGGCTTAAGGCGCGCGCGCTCCAGGCGGCGCGTCAGCAGCATGCCGAGCGTCTGATGCGCGAGGCGGCCCTCGAACGGATAGCAGACGAGATAATGCCTGGATGCGCGCGGGAAGGTTTCGACCAGCAATTCATGCACGCCAGGCAATTGCGAACGAAACCGCTGAATGGCGAGCCATTCGCGCACCGCGTCAGGCAGTTGTAACCAATGCGCGGGATCGGCCAGCAATGTGCGCACGCGGGCCGCGAGATAAGTCGAGAGCGGGAACTTGCCGCCGGCATAAGCCGGCACTTTCGGATCGCTTGCATCCGTACGCGAGACATAGATTTCGTTCGCGACGATCGCCTCGTACCGCAATATTTCGCCCGCGAACGCAAACGTGTCGCCGGGCGTAAGGCCTTCCGCAAAATATTCCTCGACCTCTCCCAGCACGCGGCCGCCGCGCGCGATGGTCCCGCCCGGTCCCTTGCCCGCGTGCCGCGAGCGCACGAGCCGCACCTTGAGCATCGGGCTTTCGACGATCGTGCCGATATTCATGCGCCAGGATTGCGCGAAGCGCGGGTGCGTCACCCGCCACCGCCCGTCGCGCCCCTGCCTGATCCTGGCGAAGCGCTCGTAGGCGCGCAGCGCGTAGCCGCCGGTGGCGACGAAATCGATCGCCGCATCGAAATCGGTGCGCGTCAAGCTGGAATAGGGGGCGGCGGTACGCACCTCGGCATAGAGTTGATCGGCGTCGAACGGTTGGCCGCAGGCGCAGCCGAGAATATGTTGCGCCAGGACGTCAAGCGCGCCCGCGCGCAGCGGCGGTGTGTCCTGCGCATTGTCGGCAACCGCCT
Organism: Pseudorhodoplanes sp.; assembly: GCA_008933495.1. Lineage (GTDB taxonomy): Bacteria > Pseudomonadota > Alphaproteobacteria > Rhizobiales > Xanthobacteraceae > Pseudorhodoplanes. The sequence goes on along the minus strand of WBUW01000138.1, from coordinate 2,025 downwards.
CGATCGCGGCGCGGCATTCCAGCACCTCGAACCGGTTGGCCGGCACCAGGATTCCGCGCGACGGCTCATCGAGCCGGTGATTGGCGCGGCCGATCCGTTGCAGGAGGCGCGAAGACCCTTTGGGCGCGCCGACATTGATGACGAGGTCGATGTCACCCCAGTCGACGCCGAGGTCAAGCGAAGAGGTGCAGACCACCGCGCGCAGCCGCCCCTGTGCCATGGCGTCCTCGACCTTGCGGCGTTGCGCGACATCGAGCGAGCCATGATGCAGGGCAATGGCCAAGCCGTCGTCGTTGATAGCCCATAATTCGTGAAAGATCATCTCCGCCTGGCTGCGGGTATTGACGAATACCAGCGTGGTCTTGTGCGCCTTGATGAGATTGTAGATGCCCGGCAGCGCGTATCGCGCGGTGTGGCCGGCCCAGGGAAGCTCGTCGCCCGGTTCGAGCATCGAGACCTGCGGCGGCGCCCCGCTTTGCGCAACGACGAGATCGGCGACGGCTGGCATCGCAGCACGTTGCGGCACCAGATAGCGGCACAATTCCTGCGGATCGGCGACGGTCGCCGACAGACCGATCGAATGCAGATGCGGCGACAGGCGAAACAGACGGGCAAGGCCGAGCGCGAGCAGGTCGCCGCGCTTGGAGGTCACGAGCGCATGCAGTTCGTCGAGTACCACGCGCTTGAGGCCGCCAAACAGATAGGGCGCGTCGGCAGACCCGAGCAGAAGAGCGAGCTGCTCGGGCGTGGTGAGGAGAATGTCGGGGGGGTTGCGGCGCTGGCGCATGCGCTTGGAAACCGGCGTGTCGCCGGTGCGGGTCTCGATGTGGACCGGCAATCCGATCTCGCGGACGGGTGTTTCGAGATTGCGCGCAATGTCGACCGCCAGCGCCTTCAGCGGCGAGATATAGAGCGTATGCAGGCCGTCGGAACGCGGCAGGCCCCGGCCGGGGCCGACGGGCGCGCCGCCTGCGTTCGTTCGTCCCTGCAACTCGACAAGGCTCGGCAGGAAGCCGGCCAGCGTCTTGCCGCCGCCGGTCGGCGCGATCAGAAGCGCGGAGCGCCCGGCGCGGGCTTTCTCGACAAGCGCGAGCTGGTGCGCGCGCGGCGTCCAGCCGCGCGCGGCAAACCAGCGGCCGAATGGCTCCGGCAGGACGGTGGACGGGCTGTCCGCAACCTCGCCGGGGGACAGCGACCTGTCCAATTGCGCGCGCGGTGACCGAATGGCGGTGTCCTCTTGCCGAGAGAATATTGCCCGAGCGTCGAGCATTCTATTGCCGGAATGCGCGCACCTAAACATGGCGCGCGATCACGACAAAACCGGGGACCGGCTCGCCCTTTTCGGTCCGCAATGTTGCCTCGCGCATCGTCAGCGGCGCGAGCCCGGCTGCGGACAAGGCGGCAGACACGTAGCGGCGTCCGTGCGCGAAGCGCAAACTCTCCTTCAGGACCGGCGCCGCCGCAATACCGGACTCGAGGGTGAACGCGAACAACCCGTCCCCGGAAAGAACGCGGGCGACGGCGGAAAAGATCGGGCCGAGCGCCGCAACATAAACCAAGACATCGGCGGCCATCACCAGATCGCAGCGGTTGCCGGCCGCACCTTCCGCCGCCAGAAATTCCAGCAAATCCCCGACCTGAAGCCGGTCATAGATCGCCTTCTTGCGGGCCTGCGCAATCATGCCGGCAGACAGATCGACTCCACACAGGTGGTCTGCCGTCGGGCGGAACTTTTCGCCGGCGAGCCCCGTGCCGCAGCCCAGATCGAGCGCGGATGCAAAACGCAAAGGCTTTGCCGCGCGGCGAAAAACATCCCGGACAGCTTCGAACAGCAGGGCCGGGGCGCGGTAATCCAAGCCCTCGACCAGCGCTGTATCGAACGCCGGCGCATATTGATCAAAGAGCGAACGAATATAGGCGGAGGGCAATTCCGCCGTCTCCGCTGCGCCGAGACGAATGAGGCACGGCAACGCGCCGTGGCGATCCTGCGGATCGGCCGCGCGCGCTTTTCGGTAGGCGGCGATA
>WBUW01000137.1 GCA_008933495.1 Pseudorhodoplanes sp. | reverse complement strand
CAATTCTTGCATGGCGCCGGGCCGGCCACTATAACGGCCGCGTCGGAGCGTGGCGCAGCCCGGTTAGCGCACTAGTCTGGGGGACTAGGGGTCGTGGGTTCAAATCCCGCCGCTCCGACCATTTAAGCGATTGATTTAATGGTATAATTTGATCCTGACAGCGGTCCGGCCTTCCGTCATGTCGCTGCCGGCCGCCGGCCTCCACCCGCTCCCGACCAGCCGTGCGATCCACTCTCGACCGAACGGGATGAGGCGGGCATTGGCGTGTGCATTCATCCGGTTCTTTTCCTCGGAAAACTGAAGCTTCGACAACGCCAGCTTCCCCGCTCGGAACCGGCTGGACAACCTATTGAAGGCTCGCAGCTAAAGCGGGATGACTTTTGTTCGAATCGTCATCCCGCTTTCGCTTGTTGTTCGAGCATGATCTTTTCCGAAAACCGCGGTGCACTTTTCGGGATCATGCCTTAGCGCATTGTCGCCGGCAGCCACAGCGCGATCTGCGGGAACACCATCAACAGAACCGTGGTGATGACAAGCGCGAACATCAGAACGCCGGTGCCCTTGTAGACCTTGACCAGATCAACGCCGCCGGTGGCGCTGACCACGAAGGCAATCAATCCGACCGGCGGAAATACCAGCCCCATGGCCACCATCATCATGGAGACGACGCCAAACCAGACCGGATCAAATCCGAGCGAGGTGATCAGCGGAAAGGTCAGTTGCAGCGTCAGCAGCAACAGCGGAATTTCGTCCATGAACATGCTGATGATAAAATACGCGACCACGATGCCGATCATGACAACCCAGCGGTTCAGCTCCATCGCGGTGACGACGGTGACAACCTCCTGCGGGATACGGCTCAACGCCATGTAATAGCCGAAGATCGTGGCCCCGATCAGGATCAGGAAGATCATCGCCGAGGTACGAATGGTCTGGCGCAGTGCATTGATGGCGTCAGCCAAAGTCAGCCGGCCGAATACCGCGCCGATCACCGCGGCGAGCAGCGCTCCCAGGGCGCCGACCTCGCTCGGCGTGGCAATGCCGGTATAGAGCAGCACGAGCACGCACAGGATCAGGAGCAGGCTTGGCCAGATTCGCACGAGGCTTGCCCAGCGCTCCGCGGAAGGCGTGCGATAGGTGGTCGGCGCATGACGCGGGCTGAACACGACCCAAAGATAGATCATGGCCGCGAGCAGGACCCCTGCAACAATGCCGGGGATCACGCCGGCGATCAACAATTTGCCGATCGATGTCTGGGTGGCGATGCCATAGATCACCATGGCGATGCTGGGCGGGATCAGGATATCGAGAGTGGAGCCGATGCCAATGGCGCCGGCCGCGAGTTCGTCCGAATAGCCGTGACGGCGCATTTCCGGCATCGCGATCTTTGACATCACCGACGCCGCAGCGACGCTCGCTCCCGACATGGCGCCGAAAATCCCGCACGCGAAGACGGTCGCTATCGCAAGACCGCCGCGGATATGCGACAGCCAATTGGCCGCCGCCGCGTAGAGGTCGCGCGCCAGCCCGCTCGATGCCGAGAAATACGCCATCAGGATGAACATCGGAATTGTGGTCAGGGCATAATCGGCAACGGCGCTGAACGGCGCCAGGCTCACGATGCCAAGGACCTTGTTGATGTCGCCGGTGACGAGAAAGATGCCGAGCATGCCGGCGCCCGCGAGCGCGACCGCAATCGGCACCCCGAAAAGCAGCGCCAGTATCAGCGCAAGCGGCGGCAACCAGGTCGTCATGTCAGCTTTCCTCGATCTGACGGAACCAACGGAAGCTGGCGGATCATGACGTCGGGGCCTCTTCGCGGAACAGCAAGGAATTGCCCTTGCGCACCCGCGGCAGGTCGATCAGCAGCATGACAAGAAGGGCCAGGAATCCCAGCGGCACCAGGCAATAGGCCGGCGCAATCGGCACCGGTACCGTGCTCAGCGTGGTGTCGTCGGATAACGCCCGCAGCGCCTGCCCGCCGGAGGCGTAGACGACGAACAGGCTGAAGGCGATGGTGATCAGGTGTGAGACGAATTCCGAAACCCGCCTGGATCGCGGCGGCAGCCTGTCGACCAGGAAGGTCACGCGGATGAAGATGCCTTCGCGGAAGGTGAAAGACAGGCCGAGGAAAATGGCCGCTACCATCAGATATTTCTCGGTCAGTTCATAGGCGCCCATGATCGGCGAATTGAAGACATAGCGGCCGATGGCATCGGCACTGGTCAACAGCATCATGACCGCGGTTGCGATCACGGCGGTGCCGATAAGAACGGCTTCGCAACCCGCGAGTAGTTTGCCGAGAATACGGGACATGTGTGCGCTACCCCTGACATGGCACCGCCGCCCGCCGGGTGGCGGGCGGCGGCACTGGTCCAGTTACTTGAGCAGGTCGAGGGTCGCCTTGAGGACTTCGCGGGCCTCTTTGTAGCCCTTCGCTTCCATCTTCTTTACCCAGGCCTCCCACACCGGCTCGGCGCCGACCTTGCGCCAGCGCTGCACTTCGTCAGCCGGCACGTTATAGCGGATCATCTCGTGTTTGCCCGCCTTGGCCTTTTCGATCACCGCCCGCTCCGGGGTGTCGAAGAAGTTCTTGCCCCAGTGCTTGGCGCCCTGAAGGCCGCTCACGCTCATGATCTGATCACGAACGTCCTTCGGCAGGCTTTCCCATTTCTGCTTGTTGGCGCAGATCGAGAAATACACCGACGAGAGCGGAACCAGGGTATAGTACTTGGCCACCTCGTAGAGGCGGAAGCTCAGAATCGCTTCCCATGGCGCGCCCATGCCGTCGACCACGCCCTTGTCGAGCGCCTGATAGACGTCAGGCATCGGCATCGGCGTCGGCACGGCACCAAGCGCTTTCATTTGCTCGGTCGGCGGGCCGCCGGTGACACGGATTTTCAGCCCCTTCAGATCCTCGAGCGTCTTAACCTGCTTCTTGGACGTCAGGATAAAATAGGGATGGCTGGTCCACAGCGTCAGCGGCACGACATCGGAGAATTCCTTCCGGATCGCCGGGAACTTCTCATAGAGCTTCCACAGCACCTCGCTGCCCTTCTCCGCCGTACTGAACGGCAGCGACGGCAGCGTGATCACGTCGGCCAGTGGCGTCTGATCGGGCCAGTAGCCATGGAAGCACCAGCCCATGTCGACGACACCCGAGCGCACCGCCTTCCACATTTCAGGCCCCTTGACCAGGGTCTGCGATGGGAAGATCTCGATCTTGACCCGTCCCTTGGTGGCGGTCTCGACCTGCTTCACCCAGGGCTGCAGGGCGTTGGTCGGCCCCCACCCCGCCGGTGGATTCTGGTCAGCAAGAGTAAGCTTGATTTCCTGAGCGCTGGCGGGCGCACCAAGCCCGAACAACGCGATGATGACACTCAAGCATGCAAGAGTATTGTGCTTGGCCATATCGGCTCCCCCCTTTCTTCATTGAACCCGGCCTGAACCGGTTCAATTCTGTCCGATTTCTTACGTAATCGTGGCTGCTTACAAACACGAAGGACATCTCAAAAAACTTAGAAAACAACCAATTTGCCGTCCAATCAATAACAGGCCCGCCCCGATGAGAATTTGTTATGTGCGCGGCGCCCCATTGCGCGGCAAAGAAAGCCAGCGCCGCGGGCGACGGCAAAACCGCCCGGCCGGGCCGCCGCGCGTGAAGCCGGGCGAAGTTACCGGTCGAGGATTATGCTGCCGAGGTCGAGATCGGCGCCGGCGCGCAGGCGCATCTCGCGCGGCCGGTATCCGGAATGCTCGATCTTCAGGAGATAGTCGGCATCCGTTTCCAGGTTATCGAATTCGAAATCACCGAAACTGTCGGTTAGCGTGGCCAGCACCTGGTCGCCGCGGTGCAAGGAAACCCTGATACCGGCCGCCGGCAGCTGCGTCTGGTCGCAAAAACTGACTTCGCCGACCAGATACGGTTTCGGCAGACCGCGGTAGCTGACCAGCGGTTTGGTATCGTATTCGGGATGAAGCGCTTCGACGTCCTGGGCGGCGATCAATGCCGCCACCGCGCTGCCGCGGTCGCCGGCATCGCCGAACACCATCGCCTGCGTGGGACACACCTCGACGCAGCGCGGCTCCTTCCAGCCGCTGTCAAGCAAGTGCGCGCAGAATGTGCACTTCTGCGCGACGTTTTGCGTCTCATTCCAGAAGATCGCGCCGTACGGACAGGCTGCGACAATGTCCTGCTGACCCGACGCCTTGTCCGGGTCGATGACGACGATTCCGTCCGCGCGCCGATAGACGGCGCCATCGCGCGCAGCCGTGATGCAGGGCGCGTCAGTGCATTGCTGGCACGGAATCGGTATGTGGGACACCTTCACCTTGGGATAGGTTCCCCGCTCGTCTTCGCGAACCGCAATCCATTTGTGCCCGCTTGCCGGCTGGCCGATCGAAACCGGCCGGTGATCGCTGCCGGCGTGCTCGTCGCGGCAGGCCAGAAAACAATTGTAGCAGCCGATGCAGCGGCTGACGTCGATCACCATTCTGTATTGCGTCATGGCCTGCGTCCTCACCGCCACTTGTTCATAGCCACTTGGCGACGTCGATCAGGCACGAGTTCGAAGCCATGCCGGCGACATTCTTTGAAAGCATCCGGTCCGGCGACAGGATCGCGACGCAACCGCCGCGATCCGGCGAGCTCGGCTTTCCCGGCTCCAGCGGATCGTATTTGGCCGACGAAGCGTACGCATGCACGACACCGGGCCGTACGCGCTCGGTGAGTACCGCGATGCACAGAACCGTTCCGCGATCGTTGAACAGCTTTACGATGTCGCCGTCGCGGATGTCGCGCGCCGCCGCATCGCTTGGATGGATGCGCGCCGGCCACCAGGCGTAGCCGTCCTTCTGCACCCGGTGCGCCGGGATGTCATCGAGCCAGGCGGCGTGCTTGTCGTAGTGGGTGTGAAAGCTGAACCGGGGGTGCGGCGAGATCAGGTGCAGGGGGTATTTGGCCGCCTGCGCCGTGCGATGCCCCTCCCAGCTCGGCAGATAATGCGGCACCGGCGGGCGCTCGTTGTCGTCGGGTGCGCGCCGGTTCAGGCTTTGCGACAGGAACTCGATCTTGCCGCTGTCAGTTCCAAGTTCGTTTCCCTTGTCGGTGAGGCGCTTGGGATTGTTCGGATCGGGCGTGTCGCAGGCCCGACCTTCGGCAAACCATCGCAATGCCGGCGTCGGGCGATAATCTTCCGGGACGTTGATGATGTAGTATCCCTTGCGCTCGAACTCCTCCCACGAAATGCGCTGCGGCAGGTCGGATATGTCGAAAAATTTGCGCGCCCAGTCGATCTCCGAATTCCCCTCGGTATAGTCCTGATCGCGCCCGAGGCGCTGCGCGAGTTCAGAAAATATCCGGTAGTCCGACTTCGATTCCCATAACGGCTCGATGCATTTTTTCATGCGCACGACGACGCGGAAATTGCAGCCGCTGCTGCCGCCCTTGCTCTGTCCGCCGGGCTCGCCCCATTCGCCGATGTCGTCGCGTTCAAGCTGCGTGCAGGCGGGAAGAATAATGTCGGCGTAGCCGGTTTCCGACGACCACCAGCAATCCTGGTTGACGACGAATTCGAGCTTCGGGCTCTGATACATGCGCACCCATTTGCTCGTGTTGGTCATCGTTCCGAGGAACGAGCCGCCGTAGCGGTACCACAGTTTCACCTCCGGGCAGCCCGGCAGCGGATAGGAGAACGGCGTGAACTGCTGGTCGAGCGAGCGGTTGCAGAAGCCTTCGCCGAGCCAGTTGATCGTGGAATTCAGGATGGCATCCGGCACGATCGGCCGGTATAGCCGCTGCGCGACGGGGTTTTCCGGACGCACGCGGGCGACCTTGGAATGCGCAATCCGGCCGTCGGGATCGCCGTAGGCCGGGAACCACACCGAATTGTCCCGCGGCCCGCCCATCGCCGTGCCCCAGATGCCGACACCCGGCTTGCCAAGGCCTTGCATGGCTTGCAGCAGCACCATCATGCGCGCCCATTCGGTGCCGAAGGCGGTCCGGCAGGCGCCGCCTTCGCCGCCGCGCGCGCCGGCGGCGAGCATGGTGCGCTTGCGCGCCCACTCGCGTGCCAGCGCCACGATCGTGCGCACCGGAATGCCCGTCTCCATCGCGGCCCAGGCGGGCGTCTTGGCCACGCCGTCGCTTTGACCGAGCACATAGGCCTTGAAATCATCGAAGCCGACGGTCCGCTCGGCGACATAGCGTTGATCGTAGGTCCGCTCGCTGATCCAGACATATGCGATCGCCATGGCCAGCGCGGTGTCGGTGCCCGGGCGCGGCGCGAGCCATTTGCCGCCCATTGCCGCCGCCGTGTAGTTATGGAAGGGGTCGATGAAGACCATCTTTACCCCCTTCTCCTTCAGCCATTGCCGCCAGATCGCCGAATCGTAGCCGGTATAGACGCCGCGCGTCGTATCCGGGTCGTTCGACCAGTAGACGATCATCTCGGTGTGCTTGAGCGCATCTTCGAGCATGTCGTAGGGCTCGGGCATGCCGAGCCGCCAGTAGAAGCCCCAGGTGTGCGTCGCGCCCCAGTGCCAGCCTTCCCAGCTATCCGGATTGTCGACCACGGCGGTATAGCCGATCATGTTGAAGAAGCGCGCAAAGGCGCTGATCTTGTAGCCGACCAGACCCCAGTTGTGGTGCGAGGAGGTCATGGCCGATACGGCCGCGGGTCCGTACGTTTTCTGTACGCGCCTGATCTCGCCGGCGACGATGTCGAGTGCCTCGTCCCAACTGATGCGCTCGTAACCGACCTTGCCGCGCGACTCCGGATTACGCGCACCGTTCGGATCGAAATTCACCCGCTTGAGCGGATAGCGGATGCGATCTTCGGAATACAGGCGATCCCGTTCGGTGAGAACGTACGGCGCTACCGTGAACTTTTTCGGCGGTGAAAATTGCCGCCCTGCCGCCGCGATCGTCCAGGGGCGAAAATCGCTCTCCTCTGCAGCCAGCGGCCGGATACGGACAACCTTGCCGTCCTCGACATAAACCGAGATCGGCCCGGAATTCGTAAGACTCGTGAATACCTCCATCGACGTACCCGATTCCTGCGCCCTACCGGCCTGGGAGGTGAGTGAACAGGGCGGCACGCGGGCGGTCCGGGAGAGAGGCCGCGAACTCCTTGGCGGTCCCGAATTCCATGCAGCGCGACTGGCAATGGCGCACGCAGGCCGGCAATTCCTTGCGTTGCAGGCGGTTCATGCACATGTCGCAGTGCTGGGTGAAGAACGGCAGATAGTCGATCTGCACCCGCCCGTTCACCTCGTATTCGTACTCCTTGACCACCACGCCGTTGGTGCCGACCGGATAGTCGTGCTCCTGCTGGCAGGCGATCTCGCAGGTGTGGCAGCCGGTGCAGTAATCGTAATCGACCAGGATTGCGTATCGAGCCATTGTCGTTT
>WBUW01000136.1 GCA_008933495.1 Pseudorhodoplanes sp. | reverse complement strand
TCCGAAAACCGCTGCACACTTTTCGGGATCATGCTCTAGCGGCGATCGGGGCGCCGGCGGCGCAGGGAGACAAGGATCGGATCGCCGTCATGACCGGCTCAGCTCCGCCTCCCGACATCAAGCCGGCCTGGGAGTTATTCCCTCACGATGCGGACGTGGGCGTGCGCGGATGGGGCGCAACGCCGGCGCAAGCGTTCGAGCAGGCGGCGCTGGCGCTCACCGCTGTGGTCACCGAGCGCGCGGTTGAGCCGGGCGCCGCGGTTCAGGTGATGTGCGAAGCGCCGGACCTCGAACTCCTGTTCGTCGAGTGGCTGAACGCGATCATCTATGAAATGGCGGTCGGCAAGTGCCTTTTCAGCCGCTTTGCGGTGAAGATCGACGGCACCCGGCTTGCGGGTACGCTGTGGGGGGAACCGGTGGACGTGGCGCGGCACGCGCCGGCCTGTGAGCCGAAAGGCGCGACCTACACGGCGCTGAAGGTGGCGCAGGAGGCGGACGGCCGCTGGAGCGCCGGCTGCATCGTGGACGTATAGTGGAGAAGGATCATGGATCTGGCCCGCTTTACCCGCCTCGACGAGACCGCCTGGCGCGTCGAGCCGCGCGGCGCCATGCGTGTTCCCGCCATCATCTATGCCGACGCCGACCTGATCGGACAAATGGACGACAAGGTCTATGAGCAGGCCGTGAACGTCGCCGCGCTGCCGGGCATCGTGCAGGCCTGCTACGTCATGCCCGATGCCCATTGGGGCTATGGTTTCCCGATCGGCGGGGTGGCGGCCTTCGATGCCGATCAGGGCGGCGTTGTGTCCGCCGGCGGTGTCGGTTTCGACATTTCATGCGGCGTGCGCACGCTGCTGACCGGGCTGTCGATCGCCGACATCACTCCGGTGAAGACTTCGCTTGCAGACTCCCTGTTCCGGCAAATCCCGGCCGGCGTCGGCAGCACGGGGGCCATTACTCTTGATCCGCCGGAAATGGACGCGATGCTGACGGGCGGCGCCGCCTGGGCGGTCGAGCGCGGCTGGGGCGAGGCGCGCGATCTCGAACGGATCGAAGAAACGGGGATGATGGCGGGCGCCCAGCCCGCGTGCGTGTCCGCTCGCGCCAGGGAGCGCCAGCGTCGCGAAATGGGAACGCTCGGCTCCGGCAACCATTATCTCGAAGTGCAGGCCATTGTCGAAATTCTCGATGCGGATGTCGCCAGGGCGTTCGGCCTTGCGCTGAACGAAGTTGTGGTCACGATTCATTGCGGCTCGCGCGGGCTGGGTCATCAGATCGGCAGCGAGTATCTCAAGGATATGGCAATCACCGCGAAGGCGGCGGGCATCGAGCTGCCCGACCGCGAACTCGCCTGTGCGCCGATCAAGTCGGAGGTCGGCCAGCGCTATCTTGGCGCCATGCGCGCGGCCACCAATTGCGCGCTGGCCAATCGCGAAATTCTCGGCCATTACGCGCGGCGCGTCTTCAGCCATTTTTTCCCGGGCTGCGACCTGCGGCTTCTGTTCGACGTGTCGCACAATACCTGCAAGGCCGAGCCGCACGTGCTCGGCGGCAGGCGGCGTGAGTTGTTCGTCCATCGCAAGGGTGCCACGCGCGCCTTCGGTCCCGGTCATGCGGACCTGCCCGCGGTACTGCGCCCCGTTGGTCAGCCGGTGCTGATCGGCGGCAGCATGGGCACCGGCTCCTATATTCTGGTGGGCGAAGCCGGCAGCGAACAGAAGGCATTCTCGTCGGCGTGCCACGGCGCCGGGCGTGCCCTGTCGCGCCATGCCGCGCTCAAGCAATGGAGCGGGCGCAAGATTGTCGACGATCTTGCATCGGAAGGAATCCTGATCCGCAGCCCCTCGACGCGCGGCGTCGCCGAAGAGGCGCCCGGCGCCTACAAGGATGTCGGCGCGGTGGTGGCCGCCGCCGAACATGCCGGATTGGCACGACGCGTGGCGCGGCTGAAACCGGTAATCTGCATCAAAGGCTGAAGCGCGGCGGACTTGCGGACGCCGGCGGGCTTTGTGCAACCGCTTTTCAGCGTTTGCTCATGCCGCCGGAGGTTTGTTGCGCGCGGCCGCAGGCGAAGGAAATTTTTCGAGAATATTGATGACTTCGCGGTCGCTCACCTGCGAAAAATCGGCATAGAAGAATCCGATCGCTCCAAACGTGGTGTGATCTTCAAGGCACACGATGTCGTCGGCTTCCGAACGCAGTTCCGCCAGCGTGTCGGTGGGCGCGACGGGAACAGCGAGGACGAGCTTTTTCGGATTGCGCGCCCGCGTCCCGCGCAGCGCGGCGCGGGTCGTCGCACCGGTCGCGATGCCGTCGTCCACCACAATCGCGGTGCGCCCGGCAATGTCGACACGATCGCGATGGCCCAGATAGGTCAGCCGGCGCCGTTCGATTTCACCAAGCTCGCGGTCGCAGGCCGCGTTGAATTCCGTCTCGGCAATTCCTGCGATCCGCATGACGTCCCCATTGCGCACCACGATGGGATGACCGCCATCGACGACCGCGCCCATCGCCAATTCCGGCTGATAGGGCACGCCGATCTTTCGCACCAGCACGAGATCGAGGGGGGCGTCGAGCGCGCGGGCAATCTCGGCGGCAACCGGCACGCCGCCGCGCGGCAAGGCCAGGATGACCGGGCGCTCGTCCCGGTAGCGGGCAAGGGCGGCGGCAAGTTTCCGGCCGGCTTCCGAGCGATTGTAAAATGACATGGTGCGACCCTGACCATTCAAGCCTGCGACATGCCGGCATCGGCACACAAATATATCTCAAACCAGCGCGTCGCGTGCGCGATCACCGCCGCCATGGTGCCGGGCTCGGAGAACAAATGGCTCGCATTCGGGACGATCTGCATTGCTTTCGGTTCCGGCAATGCCGAAAACGCGCTGCGGTTCATGCCGATGACCTGGGTATCCAGACCGCCGACGATCAACAGCGTCGGTGACTTGACATCGCCGAGGATAGGGGCGGCGAGATCGGGGCGGCCGCCGCGCGAAACCACCGCACCGATCCGCTCGCCGAGGTGGGCGGCTGCGACCAGCGCGGCGGCGGCTCCGGTGCTTGCGCCGAACAGGCCGATCGGCAATTTCTGAAGCTGCGGCTGTTGTCCGACCCATTGCACCGCCTGCGTCAGGCGCCCGGCCAGCAGGGGAATGTCGAATACATTGGCGCGATTGCCTTCCTCCTCGTCCGTCAGCAAATCGAAAAGAAGCGTGGCCATGCCGCGGCTGTTGATCGCGCCGGCGACCGCGGTGTTGCGCGGACTGAGGCGGCTCGATCCGCTGCCATGCGCGAAGACCACCAGCGCGCGCACGGGTTCTGGCAGTTGCAGGATGCCGGGCAGTCCCAGCGGCGGGATGCGCACGTCCTGGCGCGCCACCCGGATCGCCGGCGATGCTGGCTGCCCGCCCATTCGAGATGGAATTCCTTGCATATATGAATTGTGGTCAAGCTGGCCCGGCGTGTATTGACGAGGATCAAGGGTGCTTCGCGCCCGATAATTGATATTTTGAAAAATGGCGTTTTCGGAATCGATACCCCGCCGGCTTCATCAGGGAGCGGTCGTGCAGCAATATCCGCCGCAGGGCGCCGACGTCTCCCTTGACGACAAAGTCGCATTTCTGAGCCGCACCGAAACCTATCCGCACCCCGCCGACGGCGTCGTTGCAAGGGAGACCCACATGTCGTGGGTTTTTCTCACGCGTGACCGGGTCTACAAGTTGAAGAAGCCCGTCCGCTTTCCGTATCTGGACTTTTCGACACTGGCGCGCCGCGAGGCCGCGTGCCGGGCCGAGCTCCGGTTGAATCGCGAACTCGCGCCGGACGTTTATCTCGACGTCATTCCGCTGATGCGCCGGCCAGGCGAACTGGCGCTGGGCGGCGGCGGTACAGCGATCGACTGGCTTGTGGTGATGCGCCGGCTGGACGAAAACCAGACGCTGGAGCGGGCGATCATCGAGAGGCGCGTGAGCTGTTCGCAACTCGATCAACTGGCGGATTTGCTTGCCCGCTTCTATCGGCGAGCGCCGCGCGTGCGCATGACGCCCGAAGCTTATCTGGCGGAATGGTGGAGAAATATTGCTTACAATTATCGGGTTTTGGCACGGCCGTCACTGGGCTTGCCGGCCGGACAACTTTCGTTCATCAAGTCCGTGCAGCTCCGCTTTCTGCGGCAGCGCGCAAATTCACTCAAGAAACGCGTGCGCCGGCGCGCCATCGTTGACGGCCACGGCGATCTGCGGCCGGAACACATCTGGCTGAGCGAACCGGTCCGCATCATCGACCGTCTCGAATTCAATCCGCGCCTGCGGGCGGTCGACCCCTTCGACGAAATCGCCTTTCTCGCTATCGAATGCGAGCGGCTGGGAGCGCGATGGGTTGGCGAGCGTATCAGGCGGCGGATGCGGGGGAAGCTGCGCCACCCGCCGCCGGAGGAGATTTTCCTCACCTACCGCTGCCAGCGCGCGATTCTGCGCGCACGGCTGGCAATCGCGCATTTGCTGGAGCCCGATCCGCGCACGCCCGAAAAATGGCCGCGCGTGGCGCGCCACTATTTGCGGATCGCGCTGCGCGATACCGTCCGGCTCGATCGCTGCCTCAAAAAACGAGCAGGTCTTCGAGCGACCCGCCCTCGTGCAGGCGTTTGATCGCCTCAGCAAGCAGCGGAGCTGCCGGCAGGATATCGAGCTTGTCGCGAGCGGCGCCCGGGCCGAGGCGGAACGCGGGGACGGAGTCGGCAACCACAAGCCGGTCGATCGCCGGATCGGCCAGCGCTTCGGCAGCGCCCGGCATGAATAACCCGTGCGTGACGAGGGCGATGACGCGCCGGGCTCCGGCCTTGCGCGCGGCATGGGCGGCGCGCACAAGCGTATGGCCGGTGCTGATCAGGTCGTCGATCACCAAAACCGTGGCGCCGGATACCTCGCCGACGAACAGGTCGCCGGAAACCACACCGGCACTCCGCCGCTTTTCTGCAAAGCCTTTCCCGATCGGGCGGTTCAACGAGGCTTCCAAGGCCTCGCGGAACAGATCGGCGCGTTTGGCGCCGCCGGTGTCGGGCGATACGACGCACAGCCGCTCGTCGCGCAAGCCGCGCGTGACGTATTCCACAAACAAGGGGGCGCCGGTCAGCGCCACTGCTTCGCACCGGAACGCGTTCTCGAATGCAACCGGATTGTGCACTTCGAGCGTGACCACCGCGTCGGTTCCGACCGCCTCGAACATTTCGGCGACATATCGCGTCGTCACCGGATCGTTGAGCTTGGTGCGACGGTCTTTTCGCGCGTAACAGAGATAGGGAACGACGGCGATGACACGGGCCGCGCCGGCATCCTTGACCGCGCCAATGAAGAACAGCAGCCGGCAGAGCTTGTCGTGCGCGCTCTCGGCCGGGCCGCCATGCAGGCTTTGCACGATATAGACTTCGGCATTGCGCACCGTGACCAGAGGCCGGATCTTGTGCTCGCCGTCCTCAAAGTCGCGTTCTTCATGTGCGGCAAGCGCCGTTCCCAGCGACCTGGCGACGGCCTGGCCAAGCTCGGCGGTCGCTTTCGGCGCAAACAGCAGCATGGTGCCGGCGCGCGACTGTTCTCGCAAGGATTGCCTGGCCGATGGTGCCATCATCCAGATCAGCCTTCACATTTATAACGGCAGATATAGCGATAAAAAATAACGGCGGCGATGCATCGTCTCTTGAGTTAAATCAACAGACAGCACGCGTCCCGGTCGTTGCGTCCGGTTTTACTGAAAATCGTCCCCGGTCACGCACGCAATGTTCCGCTCGGCGAGGCTGCGCCGCGTCGCGGCGACCGATCCGGCGACGTCGATCGCGCGGCAGGCGTCCTCGATCACCACAACCTCAAAGCCCGCTGCATGGGCGTCCTCGGCGGAATAACGAACGCAGAAATCGAACGCCAGGCCGGCGAGGATAACGCGGGTGAAGCCGCGCTCGCGCAGGTATCCGCTCAGCCCGGTCGGGGTCGTGCGGTCGTTTTCATAGAACGCCGAATAGGAATCGATCTCGCGATGATAACCCTTGCGCAGGACAAGCTCGGCGTGGGGGATTTGCAGGTCGTTGTGAAACGCGGCTCCCGGCGTTGCCTGGACGCAATGGTCGGGCCACAGGATCTGCGATCCATAGGCAAGCGCGACGGTATCGTAAGGCTTCCTGCCGGCATGTGCGGACGCAAATGACTGATGCCCCGGCGGATGCCAGTCCTGTGTGAGCACCACGTGCTGAAATTGCCGCGCCAGCCGGTTGATGGGATCAATGACTTCGTCACCGCGCGGCACGGCCAGGGCGCCTTCCGGACAAAAATCGTACTGGATGTCGACGACCAGCAGCATGTCCCGGGCACCACGAATCGGCTTGGTCATGCTGGCTTTCCCCCGGGCGCGGCGAGGCGCCGGTCGACATCGGCGGCGAGCTTGATCAAGGGCTCGGCCACGCGCACCGGACAGGTTGCGCCGGGTTGCAGTCTTCGTAAAGCGTCAGGCAGGCGCTGCAGGTTGTCGGCGGCATGACGCCGAATCTCCTGTAAGGACGGTTTGTTGCCGAACCGGCGCCCATTCTGCATCACCAGATGCAGCAGCGGCTCCCCCTCCTGCCTGTCGGCTTCAAGCGAGAGTATATCGCCGGCCAGGCGGCCGTCCGGCCCATATTGCCGCCAGACCTGTTTGCGGCCCGGCCAGGTCGCCTTGCCTTCCGACCGCTTGCGGCGAGGCAGGCCGGCATATTCCTGGAGCTTGTAGGCGCAATCGAGCGCCGGCACGTCCGACGAGGTGGTGAGGCTGGTGCCGAGCCCGAAACCGTTGATCGGCGCTCCGGCGCGCAGCAATTGGCCGACTTGGTCCTCGTCGAGACCGCCGCTCGCGAAGATGGCGACGTCGGTCAGGCCGCCCTCGTCGAGGATGCCGCGCACGGTCTTGGACAGCGTGGCAAGGTCTCCGCTGTCGAGCCGCACGGCGCGAACGCTGATGCCGCGCGCTTTCAGTCGCGGCGCCAGCGCGACAACCTTCCGCGCGCCGGCCGCCGTGTCATAGGTATCAATCAGCAGCGTCAGATTGTCGGGCCGCGACTGCGCAAACGCCTCAAAGGCGGCCGCCTCGTCGTCGAATGCCTGGATAAAAGAATGCGCCATCGTCCCATAGGTCGGGATACCGAACGCCTTTTCGGCCAGCACGGTCGCGGTTCCGGAAAAGCCGGCAAGATAACTGGCGCGTGCCGCCCAAAGGCCGGCCTCGGCGCCGTGCGCACGCCGCAACCCGAAATCGACCAGCAATTTCCCGGGGCCCGAGAGCACCATGCGTGCCGCTTTGGACGCAATCAAGGTTTGAAAATGCAGGATATTGATCAGGCGGGTTTCCACGAGCTGCGCCTGGTCGAGCGGGGCCGCAACGCGCAGGATCGGCTCATGGGG
>WBUW01000135.1 GCA_008933495.1 Pseudorhodoplanes sp. | reverse complement strand
GATGTCGGCGGCGCCGACTGGCAAATCATCCGCGCCGACGGCGCCGCCGGGCAGGATCGTGCCCCTGAGCCGCGGGCCTTCCACGGTGCCGCCAAGAATATTGATGACGCGCCGCTCGCCATAAGGCGTTGCGCCCAGATGCAGAATGTCGGCCAGTTCGGCGCGGACCTGGAACAGCGGTTGCGGGGAAATCATCGGCGCTCCATGACGGCCCGCTTGGGCGCGGGCGGCGGTCGGGTCGGATCGTGGATCAGGCCGGGCCGTTGATCAACGGTTTGAGGTCTTTTTGCGCGGCCTTGAGCCTGGCAAGGAAGCGTGCCGGCAGGTCGGCGGCGGCAAAGCGCACCGACTGCGTTCCGATATTGAGCGCGGCGACGGTTTTTCCGGCTGCGTTGTGGATGGGGACCGCGATCGAGACGAGCCCGATTTCGAGCTCCTGGTCGATCACGCAAAAGCCCTGCTGGCGCACCTGCTGCAGGATTTGCAGCAGGTCTTCCTTGCGCGTCACGGTATGGGGCGTAAACGCCTTGCGCGGCGCGGCCGCGATGCGGCGCGCGGCCTCGGCCGGATCGAGCGCGGCCAAGAGGACGCGGCCCATCGACGTGCAATGGGCCGGCAGCCGGGCGCCGATGCCGAGCGCGACCGTCATGATGCGCTTGGTAGCGGCGCGCGCGATATAGACGATCTCGTTGCCGTCAAGAATGGACGCCGAGCACGACTCGTGGATTTCGCCGCTGAGCTGGTCGACATGGGGCTGCAGCAAATCCGGCAATTCGTTTGAGGCGATGTAGGCGAAGCCGAGCCGCAGCACGCGCGGCGTGAGGCGGTAGAGGCCGCCGTCGAGTTCGGCATAGCCGAGCCGCTGCAGGGTCAAGAGACAACGGCGCGCGGCCGCCCGGCTCAGCTTCGCGCGCGCGGCGACGGCGCTGACGCCGAGCGAGACGTTTTCCTCGTCGAAACATTCGATGACGGACAGGCCCTTGCCGAGCCCGGCTATGAAGTCACGATCGGCACGGGCGTCATTGCGCGTCGGCATGGCATGGTCCAATCTGGAATCGCGGCTTCGTGCGATAATCGCACAAACGCACGTGGTCGGTTGACCAATTTGGCAATTTCTCGTACCAATCAAAATGCTAAGAATGTGCGATTATCGCACAATCCGGCGGCAAGATAAACAGAACAGCGACGCCGTACAGGGAGGACCGGAAATGGCGCGCGTACTGGCGCTGGCGGAGGCCGTGGAAGCCATCGTGCGCGACGGCGACAGCGTCGCCATGGAGGGCTTCACGCATCTCATCCCGCACGCGGCGGGCCATGAGATCATCCGCCAGGGCCGCAAGCATCTCACCCTGATCCGCATGACGCCGGACATCCTGTATGACCAGCTCATCGGCATGGGCTGCGCCGACAAGCTGGTCTTTTCCTGGGGCGGCAACCCCGGCGTCGGCTCGCTCTACCGGCTGCGCGACGCGGTGGAGAATGGCTGGCCGCACCGGCTGGAGATCGAGGAGCATTCGCACGCCGCCATGGCCAACGCCTACGAGGCGGGCGCCGCCGGCCTGCCGTTCGCGGTGCTGCGCGGCTATATCGGCACCGACCTGCCGGACGTGAACCCGAAGATCAGGCGCGTCACCTGCCCCTATACCGGGGAGGTGCTCGCGACCGTTCCCGCCCATCGTCCCGATGTCGCCATCATCCATGCGCTGAAGGCCGACCGCGAGGGCAACGTGCTGCTGGCAGGTATTCTCGGCGTGCAGAAGGAGGCCGTGCTCGCCGCCAGGCGCGCGCTGGTGACCGTGGAAGAAGTGGTCGACGATTTCGGGCCGCGCAGCCTCAACGCCTGCATCCTGCCGTCCTGGACCGTTGCCGCGATCGCGGTGGTGCCGGGCGGGGCGTTCCCCTCCTATGCGCAGGGCTATTACAGGCGCTTCAACGCCTTCTACAAGGAGTGGGACGGCATCGCGCGCGAGCGCGCCACCTTCCTCGCCTGGATGAAGGAGAACGTGCTGGCCAAGACCCCGGACGCGTTTGCCACACACGTGCGCGCTGCGGGCGGCGGAGTGACGTCATGACGCCGGACTACACGCCCAACGAGATGATGACCATCACCGCCGCGCGCGCGCTCAAGAACGAGGACGTCGTCTTTGTCGGCATCGGCATGCCCTCGGCCGCCGCCAATCTCGCGCGCCTGACGCACGCGCCCGGCATCACGCTCATCTACGAATCCGGCACGCTGGCGACGCGGCCGACGGTGCTGCCGCTCTCGATCGGCGACGGCGAATTGTGCGAGACCGCGCTGACCACGGTGTCGGTGCCGGAAATGTTCCGCTACTGGCTGCAGGGCGGGCGCATTTCGGTCGGTTTTCTCGGCGGCGCGCAGATCGACAAATTCGCCAATCTCAACACCACCGTGGTCGGCTCCTACGACAAGCCGAAGGTGCGGCTGCCGGGCGGCGGCGGAGCGCCGGAAATCGCCACCTCCTGCGGCGAGATTTTCATCATCATGGCGCAGTCCCGGCGCGGCTTCGTCGGCAAGCTCGATTTCGTCACCTCGCTCGGCCATGGCGAGGGCGGCAAACACCGCGAAAGGCTGGGCGTGAAGACCAAGGGACCGACCAGGCTGGTCACCGATCTGTGCATTTTCGAGCCCGACCCGGAAAGCAGGGAGATGACGGTGGTCTCGATTCATCCCGGCGTCACGCGCGCGCAGATCCAGGACAATACCGGCTGGACCGTGCGCTATGCCGCAAAGGTTGCCGAAACCCCGCCGCCGGGCGCGCACGAGCTTGCGGTCCTGCGCCAACTGCATGCGCGCACGGCCAAGGCTCATGGCCAGGCCGCTTAGGTCAAAGACATGAATGCGCTAATACTTCCTTCTGTCATTCCGCGTGCCTTGGCCGGCAGCCGAGCTGCGAAGAAAGAAGGTTTCGCGGCTGCCGCGCGGCGGCATCGGCGGATGACGGAGAGAGGATTGTGCCAGCCATGAACGCAAGCGACGTTTTCATCTGCGACTATGCCCGCACGCCGATCGGCCGCTATGGCGGCGCGCTCGCCAGGGTGCGCACCGACGACCTCGCGGCGACCCCGATCAGGGCGCTGATCAAGCGCAACGCCAAGGCGGACTGGTCGGCGCTTGACGAGGTTTATTTCGGCTGCGCCAACCAGGCCGGCGAGGACAACCGCAATGTGGGACGCATGGCGCTCCTGCTGGCCGGTCTGCCCGACGCCATTCCCGGCATCACGCTCAACCGGCTGTGCGCCTCCGGCCTCGACGCGGTGGGCAGCGCCGCGCGCGCGATCCGCGCGGGCGAGATCGACTTCGCCATTGCCGGCGGCGTTGAATCGATGACGCGCGCGCCCTTTGTCATGGGCAAGGCGGCGGAAGCGTTTGCGCGCAGCGCCGACATCCATGACACCACGATCGGCTGGCGCTTCGTCAATCCGCTGATGAAGCAGCAATACGGCATCGATTCCATGCCCGAGACCGGCGAGAACGTGGCCGAGGAATTCCAGGTCACCCGCGCCGACCAGGATGCCTTCGCGCTGCGCTCGCAGCAGCGCACCGGCCAGGCGATCGCGGCCGGATTTTTCGCCGGCGAAATCGTGCCGGTTGCGGTGCCGGGCGGCAAGGCCGGTCCGGTCGTGGTCGACAAGGACGAGCACCCGCGTCCCGACACCACGCGCGACCAGCTCGCCAAACTCAAGACGCCGTTCCGCAATCCCGGCACGGTGACCGCCGGCAACGCGTCGGGCGTCAATGACGGCGCCGCCGCGCTCATTCTGGCGTCCGCCGCGGCGGCGAAGAAGCACGGACTGACGCCGCGCGCGCGCGTGCTCGGCATGGCGTCCGCCGG
Organism: Pseudorhodoplanes sp.; assembly: GCA_008933495.1. Taxonomy (GTDB): domain Bacteria; phylum Pseudomonadota; class Alphaproteobacteria; order Rhizobiales; family Xanthobacteraceae; genus Pseudorhodoplanes. The sequence continues at coordinate 3,566 of WBUW01000135.1, read as the reverse complement.
CGTGCCCCCGCGCATCATGGGCATCGGGCCGGTGCCCTCGACCCGCAAACTGATGGAGCGGATGGGAAGGAAGATCGGCGATTTCGACCTGATCGAAATCAACGAGGCGTTCGCGTCGCAGTCGCTCGCCTGCTTGCGTCAGCTTGGACTTGCCGACGACGCCGCGCACGTCAATCCGCATGGCGGCGCAATCGCGCTCGGCCATCCGCTCGGCATGTCGGGCGCGCGGCTCGCCGGGACCGCGATGCGCGGGCTGGAAACGCGCGGCGGCAAACTCGGACTTGCCACGATGTGCGTCGGCGTCGGGCAAGGCGTGTCGCTCGCGCTCGAGCGCGTGAGCTGAACCGGCAACAAGGACAGGACGGATGTCGCTATTTTACCCGAGAGAAAGTCTGGACGCATTCCCCAAGCATCTGAGCCCGGGCTACAAGAGCACGGTCAAGCGCTCGCCCTCCAAGCCGCTGATCATCGTGCCGCATACGCTCTCGGAGTTGAGCGGCCCGGTCTATGGTCACGATGCCATCGAGGACGGCGACAATGATCTGACCCGCCAGCATGGCGGCGAGCCGCTCGGCGAACGCATCATCGTGCATGGCTGTGTGCTCGACGAAGACAGGCGGCCGGTCGCCGGCGCGCTGGTCGAAATCTGGCAGGCCAATGCCTGCGGCCGCTACGTGCACGTCGTCGATCAGCACCCGGCGCCGCTCGATCCCAATTTCACTGGCGCCGGCCGCACCGTCACCGACAAGAGCGGCTATTACAAGTTCGTCACCATCAAGCCGGGCGCCTATCCATGGGGCAACCATCATAATGCCTGGCGCCCGAACCACATCCATTTCTCGGTCTTCGGGCATTCGTTCCTGTCGCGTCTGGTGACGCAGATGTATTTCCCGGGTGACCCGCTTTTTCCGTTCGATCCGATCTTCAATTCGGTCACCGACGAAAAGGCGCGCAATCGCATGATCGCCTCGTTCGATCTGGAGAACACCGTACCCGACTGGGCGCTCTGCTACCGCTTCGACATTGTCGTGCGCGGGCGCGAGAAAACGCCGGAGGACGTGCACTGATGTCCGAACTCACGCCGTCGCAGACCGTTGGTCCGTATTATGCCTATGGCCTCACGCCGGAGGGCCGCAAGCGCTGGAAGCCGGACGATCATTACCGCTGGAAGGAAACGGTCGGCGACGATCTCGTCACGCCCGACGCCGTCGGCACGCGCATCCAGATCGAGGGCGTGATCTACGACGGCGACGGCAAGCCGATCGACGACGCCATGCTGGAAATCTGGCAGGCGGATGCGCAGGGCCGCTATGCGAGCCCGGCCGACAGCGGCGCGCGGCCCAACGCCGCCTTCAAGGGCCATGGCCGCTCGGCAACCGATGCCAGCGGCGGCTTCGCCTTCCATACGATCAAGCCCGGACCGGTGCCGGGTCCCGACGGCAAGATGCAGGCGCCGCATGTCGTGTTCGCGATCTTTTCGCGCGGGATGCTGCGGCAGGTCTATACGCGCATGTATTTCCCCGACGAGGCGGCGAACGCCGGCGATCCGATCCTGGCGCTGGTGCCGGCCGACCGGCGCGCGACCCTGATCGCAACCAGGCCGGAGCGCGGCGGACAGACCGTTTATCGCTTCGACATTCGCGTGCAGGGAGACGGCGAGACCGTGTTTTTCGACGTCTGAGCGCGACCGAAGCCGGGCCCCGGCGGCTGGGGCGTGGCGTGCGCGTGTCCGCAAGCTGGCGTGCGTGCTGCGAGCGGAGCCGTGTGATCGAAAACCGTAATCTGTGCGATCGAAAACCGTAAAGTGTTGCGACACTTTTCTGCATCGCGCATTAGGTCTGAGGGCTGGATCGGGGGGGCGTGCGCTGCTACAACGTCAAGCGGAAAATCGTTTACAATAAAACTAACTGATGGGAGGTTGCAGTGAAAGCATACAGACAATGGATGGCGGCTTTGTCAGCCGCCGCGCTCGGAATTCTGGCGGCGGGTCCCGCCGGCGCGCAGCAGACGGTGAAGATCGGCCTCATCGTGTCGATGACCGGCCAGCAGGCTTCGACCGGCAAGCAGATCAAGGCCGCCGTCGACCTGTATCAGAAGCAGAACGGCGACACCGTCGCCGGCAAGAAGGTGCAGGTGATCCTGCGCGATTCCGGCAGCGTGCCCGACAACACCAAGCGTCTGGCGCAGGAACTCATCGTCAACGAGAAGGTCAACATCATCGCCGGCTTCGAAATCACGCCGGCCGCGCTGGCGGTGGCTCCGCTCGCGACCGAAGCCAAGGTTCCGGCCCTGGTCATGGCGGCGGGCACCTCGATCATCACCGAACGTTCGCCCTATATCGCGCGCACGAGCTTCACCGTTCCCCAGTCCTGCGTGATCATCGCCGACTGGGCCGCCAAGAACGGCATCAAGAAGGTCGTCACCATCGTATCCGACTATGCGCCCGGCTTTGACGCCGAGAAGTCGTTCAGCGAGCGCTTCGTTGCTGCCGGCGGCCAGATTGCGCAGGCGATCAGGATCCCGCTCGCCAATCCCGACTTTGCGCCGTTCCTGCAGCGTGCGGCCGACGCCAAGCCGGATGCGATCTTCATCTTCGTGCCCTCCGGCCAGGGCGGCACCTTTATGAAGCAGTTCACCGAGCGTGGCCTCGACAAGGCCGGCATCAAGCTGATCGGCCCGGGCGACGTCACCGACGACGACCTGCTGCCGAACATGGGCGATGCCGCGGTCGGAACCGTGACCGCGCACTTCTATTCCGCCGATCACAATTCGCCCAAGAACAAGGCCTATGTCGAAGCCTTCACCAAGGCCGCCGGCTTCCGTCCGAATTTCATGTCGGTCGGCGGTTATGACGGCATGCACCTCATCTATGAGGCGCTCAAGAAGACCGGCGGCAAGGCCGACGGCGATTCGCTGATCACCGCCATGAAGGGCATGAAGTGGGAAAGCCCGCGCGGCCCGATCCAGATCGATCCTGAAACCCGCGACATCATCCAGAACGTCTACATCCGTAAGGTCGAGAAGAAAGCCGGCTCGCTTTACAATGTGGAGTTCGCCACCTTCGAAGCGGTCAAGGACCCGGTCAAGGCGGCCAAGAAGTAAGCGGCATGAAACGATGCGCGGCGGCAGGGTGCCGCCGCGCTTTTTTTGATCGCAATATCGTCGGCGGCCGGCCGGCAGCCACCGGCTGCGGCCGCCTTGCCAATCGCAGGCAAACCGGGGAATTCGGCCGCCGGGGCAAGACCGCAGACCGGCTCACAAGGAAGATCGAGAGCAAGACCGCACGATGCTGACCATTCTGTTCGACGGGATCGCCTACGGCATGCTGCTGTTCGTGCTGGCATGCGGGCTTGCTGTCACGCTCGGCCTGATGAATTTCGTCAATCTCGCGCACGGTGCCTTCGCCATGGCCGGCGGCTACGTCACCGTGCTGATGGTCAACCGCTGGGGTGTGCCGTTCTTTGCGACGCTGCCGGTCGCCTTTCTGTTCAGCGCATCGATCGGGTTCGTCCTCGAACGCACGCTGTACGTCCATGTCTATCGCAAGCCGCATCTCGACCAGGTGC
>WBUW01000134.1 GCA_008933495.1 Pseudorhodoplanes sp. | reverse complement strand
CCCGCCTCTTTCGGGCTGACGAAGCGTATCCGTCCGGCCTCGATACCGCGATTGAGCGCTTCATCGAGGCCCGGCTCGTTCAGGCCGGAGATCCCGCCGCCGAGGCGTTCGATTTCCTCCCGGCCGGCTCCGACCGTGACCTCGTGCCCCTGAGCGGCCAGCGCCGCGCTCAGCGTCAGGCCCAGCGGGCCGGTCCCGTAGACGGCGACGTTGTGATGGCGCCGGTCGGCAAAAGCGAAAAGGTTCAGGCTGTCGTAGATGCCGACCAACATGCCTTCGAGGTCGGTCACCAGCACGTGCCGCACGATGTCCGCCTTCAGGCGCCCGCCGCGCCGGATTCGCCGCAGCACCTCGCCGGGCACGGATTCGACCGGCATCGACGCGGGCACCGAGATCGGATCCGGGGACATCACCCGGGCAACCGGCTCGGAAAACGGAATATCGGAAGCATAGGCCCGGCGGATATCGCCATCCGTCACCACGCCGACGACGCGATCCGCGCCGTCGAGCACCACCGCGATGCCGACATGCCGGACGCGCGACGCATGCCGGGCCATCGATCTCACCGTGAAATCGATGGTGTCGGTGTCGCGCACGCGGACCGCCAGTTCGCCCTGGATCATGACGGCAGCGGCGTCTCTTCCCAGTTGAAGATCATGTTGCGCCCGTCCCGCGAATCCTGCCGACGGCTCGCGAAGCGACCGCGGTAATAGTCGCGGTTCAGCAATTCGGCGTCCGACATTGCGCGCGTTTCGGAACCGATCGCGGACTGCCATTGCGGACAACCGGCATCGAGATGCTTGCGCTGCTCTACGTCCGGCAGCGCGGCAAAGGCGAGCAGCTCGGCCACCTGTTCCGGCTTCACCGAAACCGGCCCGTCGCGCGTCTCGGCCGGGCCGAGGATGGTGAAATGGCGCTCGACGATCTGCGCGCCAAGATGCACCGCGATCTTGGCGGGCCACATGCCGTCGCGCTCGACAAGCGAATGGTCCGAGAAGCCGACCATGGGCGCCAGCCGCCGCAGCAGGCTCAGGCGCGCCATGTTGAGCGCATCGAGCGGCGTCGGGTAAATGGTCACGCAATGCAGCAGCGCGAAGTCGTGGCCGCGCAGCAGGCCCACGGCATGGTGCAATTCGTCGTCGAAGGTCGCGCCGGTGGAAACGACGATCCGCTTGAACAGGGATTTCAACTCCCGCAGCAGGGGGAACGAGGCACAATCGTAGCTTGCGACCTTTACCTCCTCGAAACCGGCATCGCGAATCTCTTTCGCCGCTGACCTCGTGAAGCAGGTGGTCATCGGGATCAGCCCGGCATCGCGGCAGCGCCGGACGAAGTCCCGGCATTCCTTCCCGGAAAGCTCGAGTCCGGAGAGACGCTCGAATTCGGGCCGGTAAGGCCGCTTGATCGACTTCACGACGCCGTCGACCGTCAGCCCTTCCTCGAATTGCGGGCGATAGGCGATGTCGGCGGCGTAGATGTGCTGGATCTTGCCGTGCGTGGCGCCGGCCTTGGCCGCCGCGTCGATCATGCGGGCAAGGGTGTCTGCCTTGCCGTTATGGTTCTGGCAAAACTCCGCGATGAACTGCAGCTTATGCATGAGAATTCCGGCCGATCCAGTTGAGATATCTTTGCAGGACGTTCATGTCGGTTTTTTCGATCGACTCCTCGGTCGCGCCGCCGATATGCGGCGTGATCAGTAGGTTGTTGTGGCTCCGCGCGTAGGCGATCAGAGGATGCTTCGCGCTGCCGATCGTATGCTCTCCCTCGAGCACGTCGACCGCGGCGCCGCCAAGCTGGCCAGACTTCAGCGCATCGAGAAACGCGCGCTGGTCGACGATTGCGGCGCGCGCCGTGTTGAGGAGGAGCGCGCCCGGTTTTATCCGGCGCAACTCGCTCCGGCCGATCATGCCGCGCGTTTCGTCGTTGAGCGGGACGTGGATCGAGACCACGTCGGCCTTGCGCAAAAGTGCCGGCAGAGTCCGGCAACGGGTCACGAAGGCGGGCATAGCCGCCCGGCGGATGTCATAGGCGTGGACCTTCATGCCAAGCGCATGCGCCGTGCGCGCCACCTTCCGGCCGAGCCGGCCGTATCCGACAATACCGAGCACTTTGCCCGCGGCCTCCGCGCCGCGAAAATTCGCCGTCTGCCAGCGATCGCCGAGGACCGAGCCGGCCGCCTGCGGCAGCTTGCGCATCAGCGCCAGCATCAGCGCGATGGTCAATTCCGCGGTCGCGCTGACCGATGCCAGCAATTTCTTCTGGTCGCGGAGATGAAACACCTTCACGCCATGACGCCGCGCCGCTTCCAGATCGATGTGATCGAGCCCGGTGGTCGGCGAGAGTATGGCGCGCAGACGCGAGCCCGAGCGCATCACCGATTCGCCGAGGCTCGTCTGGAAGCGCACGAGGACGGCGTCGAAACCGGGGGCTTCGCGGTCGAACGACCGTTGCGTCATCGCGACAAAGCGCGCCTCGTCGAGCCTGCGCCCTGCTTCGACCATCACCCGCCTGCTGAAGCTCGCCGGCGCGGGACACAGGAGACGCGTCACGTCGCCCCCGCCTGTTCCCGCAGCATCAGTTCGGCCATCGCCAGATCGCGGCCCGTGTCGATATTCAGCGCGGAGCGCTCGTCCACGATCAGGCCAAGCGTTTCAGGACCGACCAGCGCCTTGTGCGCAAGCAGGGACGCGCGCCGGATCAGATAGATCGCGCCGGAGCGGATATAGACCCTGGGAAGGACCTGGCGGGGCCGCATGTCCTCGAAACCCTGCTCGATGAAATTTACCGCCCGCTTTCCGACCATCCGCTTCATCCGGAACGGATGCCAGCCCCCGACCTCGATCAGGGAAACGACACCGTCCGCGCTCGCGTCGTTCTCCAGCAGGCGCACCGCCTCGACGATCTGCGCGGCCTGACGAAAAGGCGTCGTCGGCTGCAGCATCATCACCGCCTCATAGGCGCGCCCGCGTTTGCCTTCCATGTGCTCGAGCGCGTGCAGCACGACCGGCAACGACTCTGCGGCATCGGTGGCAAGATGGGCGGGCCGCGCAAACGGCACTTGCGCGCCGCCTTCGCGCGCCACCGCCGCGATCTTCTCGTCGTCGGTCGATACGACGAGATCGCTGAAAACCCCGGAAGCGAGCGCCGCTTCGATCGTGTAACCGATCAGCGGCCGCCCGTCGAGCGGCGCCAGGTTCTTGCGCGGGACGGCTTTCGAGCCTCCGCGCGCGGGGATTACTCCGAGAAGGTCCACTTTGAACGGTTTCAGTCGAGATAGGCGCGCGCCCAGAGCTCGAGATTGACCCACTGCCAGATGAAAAACGAATTGTCGCCGTTCTGCGTGCAGTATCGCTCGTAGGCCAGCCGCGCGGCCTGCGGATCGACCCATTCGCGCTCCGCGAACGAGCGCGAAGCCAGAATGTCGGAAACAAATCCGCGCCACGGTCCGGCCAGCCATTCGCGCTGCGGCAGTTGCACGGACCGTTTCTGCGCCTGCGCAACTTCCTCGGAAATCCAGCGGCGCGCGATCTTGCGAAACAGCGCCTTGGTCGTGGATCCCGCCAGCAAGTATTGCCGGGGAACGCCGAAGCCGAATTCGACCAGGCGGTGATCGAGGAACGGGACCCGCAATTCCTTCGATTGTCCCATCGACGTGCGGTCGTTGAAGCGGAGGCTGCGGGGGATTTTCGTTGCAAGCATGTCGAGCGCGGCGGCGGCCTTGACCGGATCGGGGAAATCCCGGCCGGTGTCGGGAAACGGCAGAATGTCGGCGTCGCGGCGCAACGGCGTGGCGATCGCGTCCGGCCGCACCGAGCTTGTGCCGTCGATCGAATGTCCGCGCGGATCGAAGCCGTTGCCGTTGCTGCCGTTGCTGCGGTTGAACTTGGTGTAGCCGAGGAACACCTCGTCGACCCCGTTTCCGTCGAGCAGGACGGTCACGCCTTCGCGGTCTGCCTCGCGATAGATGTATTCGTAGCCGGCGACGAAAAGCCCGCCGAACGGCTCCGCCTGCAAGCGGACGGTGCGGTCGAGAACCTGCTCGATATCGCCGCTGTCGAGCTTGCAGAGATGCAGGTTGGCGCCGCCGGCGACTTTTTTGACCCACGCGGCCTCGCTATACGGCGGCGCGTAATCCTGGCTGAACACATGCAGGTTCTCGATGCTTTCGCCTGCCACGGCGACGAGAACCGAGGAATCGACGCCGCCTGAGACATTCAGCCCGACCGGAACGTCGGACACCAGGTGATCGCGTATCGCCGTCTGCACGAGTTCGCTGCCGCGCACCACGAGATCGGCCTCGTCGGCTCCCGAGAGATCCTCCACATGCTCGGCCAGGCGGTACCAGGACCGTTCGCGCCAGACGCCGGTGGAAAGATCGAGTTCGGCGATCGCGCCCGGACGCAGGGAATGCACGCCCTCGAAGAAGGTGCGCTCGCCGGTATCGTAGAGGCCGGTTTCGAGATAGGTGCGCACGGTCGCGCGGTCCGCGCGCACGCTCGGAAGCAGCCGCAGCAGCGGCGGAATTTCGCTGGCCGCGGCGATGCCGCCGTCCGGCAGGCGCGTCCAGTAGAGCGGCTTGATGCCGAACCGGTCGCGCGCGAAATAGAGCCGGTTTTCCCGCCGGTCGTAGAGCACGAAGGCGAACATGCCGACCCAGTCGTGCATCGCCTGCGGGCCGCGCGCGGCGAAGGTCGCGAGCAGCACCTCGCTGTCGCCATTGGTCTGGAACCGCCAGTCGCCCTTATGCGCCGCGCGGATCGCGCGGTAATTCACGATCTCTCCGTTGAAGATCAGCACCCAGCGCCCGTCGGCGGAATGCATCGGCTGGTTGGCCGTGTCGGACAGATCGATGATTTTCAGCCGCGTATGCCCGAGCGCGAGGCGCCCGTCATCCGAGCACCAAAGCCCGCGCGCTTCCGGACCGCGATGCCCAAGCATGCCGAGCAGGCGGTCCGCATCCTCGTGCGCATCGCTCCCGGGCCTGAAGATCGACAGCAAGCCGCACATGCCGGAGCCTGCCTATCCGTCGCCGCGAAGATTGTAGGCGGAGCCGCCGGTCACAGCACTTCGTCCGAATAGACGGGCATCTCATCCCGCCCGCGGACCGCGCGCGCGAACCAGCCGCCCGCGTCGGCGAGGAGTTCGCGCGGCGTTCCCTGCTCGCGGATCCGGCCGCGTTCCAGCACCGCGATGTGGTCGGCCTCCTGCACCAGTTTCATGCCGTGCGCGACGAGGATGATCGTGGTGCCGAACTCCCTGCAGATATCGTGCAGCGCCTGCTTCAGCGCCGTCTCGGTCTGGTGGTCGAGATGGCTCGCCGGCTCGTCGAGGATCAGGATCGGCGCGCGACGCAGGATGGCGCGCGCGAGATCGAGCCGCTGCCGCTGCCCTCCGGAGAGAAAGACGCCGTTCTCACCGAGCACCGTCGCATAGCCCTGCGGGAGTTTCATGATGAAGGATTCCGCGCCGGCCAGCCGTGCCGCATGGCGGATGCGCTGAATGTCGGCCTCGCCCGCGCCGTAGCCGATATGCTCGGCCGGCGTGCTGTCGAAAATCTCGACCTGCTGCGAGACATAGGAGATGCCGCTGCGCAGGCTCTTCAAGGAGAATTCGTGCAAGGGCCGACCGTCGATGGAAATTTCGCCCGCCGTCGGCTCGATCAGGCGCGGCAGCAGGTCGATCAGCGTCGATTTGCCCGCACCGGACGGTCCGACAATACCGGTGATGCCACCTGCCCGGATCGACAAGGACACGTTGTCGAGCGCTTTCTCGCTCCGGTCGGGATAGCCAAAGCTAACACGCTCGAACCGGATGCCGGTCTCCATGCGCTCGAAGGTAGCGCCCCCGCCATCGGCTTCGCTCAGCCGCCGCGCATCGCTCAGCCGGTCGGCGATGGCGCGCAGACTGGCCCATTGTCCGAGCACCTTCTGATAGTCCATCAGTGCGGAGCGAAACACCGGAAGCAGGCGCGCCAGCACAATGACGAAAACGCCGATCGTCTCCGCGCTCATCCCGAGCATGCGGTAGCCGACATAGATCACGCCGAAGGCGAGCGCGATCGTCACCGGCTCGATCACCACCTGACTGGTGGCCTGGATGCGGCTGAGACGGATGATGCGCCGCCGACAGGCGTCGCTCAGCTGCGCCAGCCGGCCAATCTCGCTGCGCTGGGTGCCGCTCAGCCGGATAAAGCGCGTCGCCCTGATCCGCTCCACCAGGAAAGACGAGAATTTCTGGTGCGCCTCGGTGATCTGACTGGACATCTGCTGGCTCAGGCGCAGGAACCGGCGCAGCGTCAGCATGCTGAGCGCGAGCACGCCGACGCAGACTGCCGTCATCTCGGGCGAAAGATAGACCAGCCCCAGGAAGTAAACGAAGATCAGGAAAGCCTGGCCGACGACGACGATCGTCATGAACACCGTATTCACGGCTTTCGGCAGCTCGATGGTCAATTCGTTGATGAATGCGCCCTGCGAAACCTGCTGGTGGTAGCTGTTACGCGCCCGCAGGTAACCCGCAAACATGTTGTCGCGCAGGGTGTGCGCGAGATTCTGCCGGACCCACACGCTGTAGAGAAGTCGGGTGTACACAAGAGTCTGGCGAAGCAGAAACAGGGAGAATGTGACAAGCAGGAGCGTCGCGAGATTGAGTGCAAGGCCCGAAAACTCGAAGGCCCGCACCAGCACCAGCCAGTAACCGCCCTTCTGCACGAGGACGCCAATGTCGCCGTTGTTCTGCATAAACTGGAACGCGGGGATGAGCATGGCGACGCCGCCGAACTCGAACAGGACCGTGGCAAGCTCGATGGCGAGCAGCACGGCCGCGCTCGCGCCGGTGACGCCGAAATCGCGTGCGGCGTGCAGATAGGATCGGACGGAGAATTTTTCGTGCATGGGTTTCGGCCGCCCAGAGGTCAGGCGGATACGTCCTTTGCCGTAATAATGTCGCCCGCGGTCACGGCGCGATTGAGCTTCGCTCCGACGACGCTGTCGATCTCCTCGATCGGGATGCCGGTGAGCGGGCGCAGGCCGGTCAGCCATTCCGCCTTCACCGACTCGCCGGCGCGGATGTCGCAGGCGGCGGCCACCGAGCGGCGCGCGGGCTGGAAATTCGTCGTCTCGGCGGCGCCGCGGACGCGATCGTTGCGTCCCATATAGATCTCAGCCCGCCGCACGGTCTGTACCAGCTCCGCGAAGTCCTTCGGATCGGCGGAGAGCTGGTGGTCGCGGAACGTCTGATTGTCCTTGCGATAGGTGAAATGCTTTTCCAACGCCACCGCGCCGGCGGCGACCGCGAGCTCGCACGCCTTGATGCCGAGCGTATGATCGGAATAGCCCACCGGATATCCGAAGCGCTCGCGCAGCCAGCGGATATTGCCGAGATTGGCCTCCGCGTCCGGCGTCGGATAGGCCGATACGCAATGCATCAGCATCACCGAGCCGTCCTCGCGCGCGGACGGGCGGACTTTCACG
>WBUW01000133.1 GCA_008933495.1 Pseudorhodoplanes sp. | reverse complement strand
GTGCAGCATCTCGGTGGCGCCGATGCCGTCCATGATCTTGATTCCGGTGGCCGCCTGCCAGGTATCGAAGGTCGCCTTCGGCAGCGCCTCGCCGGCCGAGACGCACTTGCGCAGCGAGGAAATGTCGCGGCTCCTCACCGGCCCGACCATGGCGCGATAGGCGGTCGGCGCGGTGAAGCAGACGGTGGCGCGGAACTTTTCGATTCCGGCGAGCAGGTCCTCCGGTGTCGCGCGCTCGATCTGGATCGACGCCGCGCCCGCGCGCAGCGGAAACAGCACATGCCCGCCCAGGCCGAAGGTGAAGGCCAGCGGCGCGGAGCCGATGAAGCGGTCGTCCGCGTCGGCCTGCAGGACATGCCTGCCGTAGGAATCGCAGGTGGCGAGCATGTCGCGGTGGAAATGCATCGTACCCTTGGGCTCGCCGGTGGTGCCCGAGGTGAAGCCGATCAGGCAGACATCGTCGGCCGCGGTGTTGCAGGCGATAAAGCGCTCGTAGCCGCTCTTGTTCATGAGCGCTTCGAGCGAATCGGATCCGTCCTTGCCCCAATAGACGACGCGATCGAGGCCGGGCGCGAGCGGCCGCGTCTTCTCCATTTCATCGGCCAGCCGCGCATCGCACAGAGCGAGCCCGATCTTCGCCTTGGCGGCGGCATAGGAGAGTTCCTTGGCCCGCAACAGCGGCATGGTCGCGACCGCGACGCCGCCGGCCTTGATCACCGCCAGATAGGTCGCGATCATCATCGGCGTGTTGGGTGCGCGCAGCAGCACGCGGTTGCCCGGATCGAGACCAAGATCGCGGGTCAGAACGTTGGCGATACGGTTCACGCGTTCGGCAAGCTGCGCGTAGCTCAGGGTTTCCGACGGCGAAATGAGGCACGGGCGGCCGCCCTGTCCGCGCTCGATCCACACATCGAGCAGTTCCTTCACGCAGTTGATGCGGTCCGGATAGCGAAGCTCCGGCAAGGCGAACAGGAAATCCGGCCACTCTTCCTTCGGCGGAAGGTTGTCGCGGGTGAAGGTATCGATATGGGCCGAGGGAGTCATGGGTTTCTCCTGGGTCTCTCCTGCTGACCGGTTTCTCCGTCAGGCGCCTGTCATTCGGCGGCGGCGGCGCGCGGCGCCGGCCGGTTCTTGAGCATGTCGCGTGCGATCACGATCTTCTGCACTTCGGTCGCCCCCTCGTAGATGCGAAGCGCGCGGATCTCGCGATAGAGCTCCTCGACTTTCACCCCGCGCGTGACGCCGAGCCCGCCGAAAAGCTGGACCGCGCGGTCGATCACGTGCTGGGCGCTTTCGGTGGCGAACATTTTCGCCATCGCCGCTTCGCGCGTGATGCGGGCGGCGCCGCGGTCCTTGGCATAAGCCGCGCGATAGACGAGCAAGGCCGCGGCGTCGACCTCGGTGGCGCTGTCGGCGATCGCGGCCTGCGGCAATTGCAGCTCGCCGAGCGGGGCGCCGAACAGATGCCGCGTCGCCGCCCGTTCGATCATTTCGTGCAAAGCGCGGCGCGCAAAACCGAGCGCAGCCGCCCCCACCGTGGAGCGGAAAATGTCGAGCGTCGCCATCGCGACCTTGAAGCCTTCGCCGCCGGCGCCAAGCCGCGCGGAGACCGGCACGCGCACGTCATCGAATTGCAGCGTGGCGAGCGGATGCGGCGCGATCACCTCGATGCGCTCGCGCACCGAAAGTCCCGGCGTGTCGGCGTCGACCACGAACGCCGACAGACCGCGGGCGCCGGGCGCCTCGCCGGTGCGCGCGAACACCACGTAATGGTCGGCGATGCCGCCGTTCGAGATCCAGGTCTTGCGGCCGCTGATCCGCACATGCGTATGGCCGTCGGCGGTCGCCGTCGTTGCAAGCGCGGCGACATCGGAGCCCGCCTCCGGCTCCGACAGCGCGAAGGCGGCGATCGCACGCCCGGCGCAGACCGGCGGCAGATAGCGCTGCCTGAGCGCGTCCGAACCGAACAGCGAGATCGAGCCGGTCCCGAGGCCCTGCATGGCGAAGGAAAAATCGGCGAGCCCGTCATGAAAGGCGAGGACTTCGCGCGTCAGACACAAGGTGCGCACATCGAGCCGTTCGTGCAAACCGCCGAATGCGGCCGGCACGACCGCTTTCAGGAAACTCGCCTCCCCCAGCGCCTTCACCCGCGCCCGGCATGCGGCATCGACATCGTCATGCGGCAGCGCCGGCAGGCTTGCCTTCGCCCAGCGCGAGACGTTCTCGGCGAACCGGCGATGACCGTCGTCGAAGAAGGGCCACGTCAGGGTCTCGGCGAGCGGCATCTCAATCGCCTTTCGGTCAGTTGCCCTCGAATACCGGTTTCTGCTTGGCGGCGAACGCACGATAGGCGCGCCGGAAATCCTCGGTCTCCATGCACAGCGCCTGCGCGACCGCCTCCGCCTCGATCGCCTGTTCGACCGACATCGCCCATTCCATTTCGAGCATGCGCTTGGTCATGGCGTTGGCGAAGGTCGGGCCCTCGCTAAGTTCACGTGCGAGCGCGCTCGCTTCCGCCAGCACGCTTGCCGGCGTGGCAAGCTTGTTGACGAAGCCCCAGCGTTCCGCCTCCTCGCCGCCCAGCACGCGGCCGGTATAGAGAAGCTCGGAGGCCCGTCCGTGTCCGACAATGCGCGGCAGGATCGCGCAGGCGCCCATGTCGCAGCCGGCCAGTCCCACGCGATTGAACAGAAAGGCGATCCTGGCCTCGGCGGTCCCCACCCGCATGTCGGAGGCCATCGCCAGGATGGCGCCGGCGCCGGCGCAAACCCCGTCGACGGCGGCGACGATCGGCTGCGGCGCCGCGCGCATCGCTTTCACCGCTTCGCCGGTCATGCGCGTGAACTTGAGCAGACCGACCGTGTCCATCTCGACCAGCGGGCCGATGATCTCGAACACGTCGCCGCCCGAGCAGAAATTTCCGCCGGCGCCGGCAATGACGAAGGCTTTCACGTCGGCATCGCGGGCGGCGGCGCGGAAGATGTTGGCGATTTCGTCGTAGCTGTCGAAGGTCAGCGGGTTCTTGCGCCCGGGCCGGTTGAGCGTGAGCGTCGCCAGCTTGTCCGTGACCTCGAGGCGGAGATGCCGCGCCTGGTATTGCGCGAGCGGCAGCGTGACCGGATTGGCCGGCGTCATGCGGCTTCTCCGTGCACGGCCGCGCGCGCGGACATTTTGGTTTTGGCGAGCAAGGCCATCAACTGGTCGATGTCGCCGCGCGCGAGGCCGGCGAAGATTTCGGCGATCCAGGACTCGTGCGTGCGCGCCATTGCCCGGAACGTCCGGCGGCCCTCGGCGGTGAGACTGACGATCTGGGCGCGCCGATCGGTCGGCGAGGGCTTGCGCTCCAGGAGGTTGAGCGCGGCGAGGCGCTCGACGAGCCCGGTGACGTTGCCATTGGAGACCATCATGCGCTTCGACAATTCGCCGAGCGTCATGCCGGTGGGCGCCTTGTCGAGCTGGGCCATCAGGTCGAAACGCGGGAGCGTGACGTCGAAGGTGTCGCGCAGGCGCGAGCGGATTTCGCCCTCGATGAGCGTGGTGCAGGTCAACAGCCGCAGCCACAGCCGCAATTCCGCCTCGTGATCAGCCGGCCGCTCGGCGACCTTGGTTTCGGCATCCAGGATGACGGCGCGTTCGTTCATTGCTGCTCCCAAGTTGCTGCTCCCAAGTTCGCGCGGCAGCGCGGCCGCGTGCGAACCGGTTCGCGGCCGCTGGATCACTGAAATATTTTAAGCTTAAAATTTTTACGGTTCAAGCGGCATTCCCGTTGCGCACGATATGTTTTAAGCTTAAAATATTACAAAGCGGGCCGGTCGATCCCGCCATCCACGGCTTGGGGGTGCATGCCCATGCAAGTACACGTCATCGGCGGCGGCCCGGCCGGGCTCTATTTCGCCATCCTGATGAAAAAGGCCTATCCGGCGCTGCGCATCAGTGTGTTCGAACGCAACCGGCCGGACGACACGTTCGGTTTCGGCGTGGTGTTTTCCGACCAGACGCTCGAGACGTTCGAGAAATACGACCCCGAAAGCTACCGCGCCATCACCGAGCATTTCGCCTACTGGGATGACATCGAAATCCATTTCAAGGGCACCGTGCGCCGCATCGGCGGCAACGGCTTCTGCGGCTGCTCGCGCGCGACGCTGCTCAGGCTCATGCACCAGCGCGCACGCGCGCTCGGCATCGAGCTGAAGTTCCAGTGCGAGATCGCCGATCTCGACCGCGCCATGCGCGAGGCCGATCTCGTCATCGCGGCCGACGGCGTGAACTCGCGCGTGCGCGAGATCTTTGCCGCGACGTTCAAGCCCGCGATCGATCTGCGGCCGAACCGCTTCACCTGGATGGGTTCGACGCGTCCGCTCGACGCCTTCACCTTCTTCTTCCGCGAGACGCCGCACGGCATTTTCATCGTGCACAGCTACCAGTACGAGCCCGGCCGCTCGACCTGGATTTTCGAGACCGATCCCGACACCTTCGCCCGCGCCGGATTCGATCCCGCCGACGAGCGCGGCTCCGCCGATGTGCTGCAGGCGATGTTTGCCGAGGAATTGCAGGGCCACGACCTGATCATCAACCGCTCGATCTGGCGCAATTTCCCGATGATCCGCTGCGAGCGCTGGGTGCACGACAACGTCGTGCTGCTCGGTGACGCCAAGGCGACCGCGCATTTCTCCATCGGCTCGGGCACCAAGCTCGCCATGGAAGATGCCATCGCGCTCTACGAATCGTTCTGCTTGACCGGCGGCGGCAACGTGCGCGCCGCGCTGTCGCATTTCGAGGCGAACCGGCGCGAGGAAGTCGAAAAGACGCAGCACTCCGCCGACGTCTCGCTGGTCTGGTTCGAGCACGTCAGGCGCTTCTGGACGATGGAGCCGACCCGCTTCGTGTTCGGCCTGATGACGCGCTCGAAGGCGATCACCTACGACAATCTCGCCTTGCGCGCGCCGGATTTCGTCGCCGAGGTCGACCAGGCGGTGGCGCAAGAAACGCGGCGCCGGGGTTTCGATGCTGATGTCCGCGACCCGGTGCCGCCGATGTTCCAGCCGTTCCGGCTGCGCGGCATGACGCTCGCCAATCGCGTGGTGGTATCGCCGATGTGCCAGTATTCGGCCCGCGACGGCGTGCCGGACGACTGGCATCTCGTGCATCTGGGCAGCCGTGCCGTCGGCGGCGCCGGCCTGCTGTTCACGGAAATGACCGACGTGTCGGCGGACGCGCGCATTTCGCCCGGCTGCACCGGCCTCTATAACGACCAACAGGAAGCGGCCTGGAAGCGGATCGTCGATTTCGTGCACGCCAATTCGGCTGCGAAAATCGCCCTGCAGCTCGGCCATGCCGGACGCAAGGGCGCAACGCGCCTGAGCTGGGAGGGCGACAACGAGCCGCTCGCAAACGGCAACTGGCCGATCATTTCCTCCTCCCCGCTGCCTTACCATCCGCACAGCCAGGTGCCGCGCGAAATGACGCGCGCCGACATGGACCGGGTGGCCGCCGACTATGCCGCGGCGGTCGCGCGCGCCCTTCGCGCGGGCTTCGACATGATCGAATTGCACGCCGCGCACGGCTATCTGCTGGCGAGCTTCATTTCGCCGCTGACCAATGTGCGCACCGACGACTATGGCGGTTCGCTCGACAACCGCATGCGCTTCCCGCTCGAGGTGTTCCGTGCCGTGCGCCGCGCCTGGCCGGCCGACAAGCCGATGTCGGTGCGCATCTCCGCCACCGACTGGCAGGAGGGCGGACTGACCGGCGACGACGCGGTGGCGGTGGCGCGCAAGTTTGCGGATGCGGGCTGCGACCTGATCGACGTGTCGACCGGCCAGACCACGCCGGACGCCCGGCCGGTCTATGGCCGCATGTACCAGACGCCGTTCTCCGACCAGATCCGCAACGAGGCGGGGCTTGCGACCATGTGCGTGGGCGCGATTACCACCGCCGATCAGGTCAATACCATCGTCGCCGCCGGCCGCGCCGACCTCGTGGCACTCGCCCGGCCGCATCTCGTGGACCCGTTCTTCACCATGCGGGCGGCGGCCTGGTACGGGCTCAAGGACCAGCACTGCCCGCCGCAATATCTTGCCGGTCGCGACCAGATCATGCGCAACAGCGTGCGCGACCGCGAGGAGATGACGGAACTGCGCCGCAAGGCGCGCCCGAAGGCCCATGCCGATACCTGGAAACAGGCGGCCGAATAACTGCGCGCAGGTATCTGATAACCACGGGCGTCGCGCCGACGAGGACCCCGGGCCCTAACCAATTCGCCAGAAAGCGGAAAATTTCGCCGTTAACCATTCATTAACCGCCACTTTTCGGCTAAATTTGCCTCAAATATTGATGGATGGCCGACCCCGGGCGCAAAGCCGCGCCGGGACGGCAGCCGATGTCGGCGCCTGGGGGAGCTCCATGAAACACGGGTCGCTGATCTCGCCGGACGAGCCGTCCTTCTCGTTCGGCCGCGCGACCGCAGGCTTCAATCTCAAAAAGACCGGAGCGACCGGCGACTTTGTCACCATCCCCGACGCGGACCTTCTGTTCAACGGCGCGTTCAGGCGGGTCGGCGACGACCTCTCCATCACCGGCCGGGACGGCGCGCATGTCCTGGTCGAGGATTATTTCCGCACCGACAAGCGCGCGACCCTGCTCTCGCCGGAAGGCGCCGCGCTCACGCCCGCGGTCGTCGCAGCGCTCGCCGGCCCGCTGGCGCCCGGCCAATATGCGCA
The DNA here is from genome assembly GCA_008933495.1 of Pseudorhodoplanes sp. Lineage (GTDB taxonomy): Bacteria > Pseudomonadota > Alphaproteobacteria > Rhizobiales > Xanthobacteraceae > Pseudorhodoplanes. Next base: position 779 of record WBUW01000133.1, on the reverse strand, counting down.
GGCCGGTTCCGCGCCGTCCGCCAATCCGCCGGTCGGCCGCGTCGACAAGGTCGAAGGCAATGCCAGCGTCGTGCGCAACGGCGTCACCATCGTGCTCAATGCCGGCGACGTCGTGCTCAAGGGCGACGTGGTGCAGACCGGCGCCAATGCCGCGCTCGGCATCGTCTTCTCCGACGGCACCGCATTCAGCCTCGCCGCCAATGCGCGCATGGTGCTCAACGATTTCGTCTACGACGCCGGTGCCAGCAACAATTCCGCGCTCGTCAGCCTGGTGCAGGGCTCGATCAGCTTCGTCGCCGGGCAGGTCGCCAAGACCGGCGACATGCGCGTCGACACGCCGGTCGCCACCATGGGCATCCGCGGCACCGCGGTGCTGGTCGAGATCAACGCCAATAACGGGCAGACCAAATTCTCGGTCATGGTCGAGCCGAACGGCACGGTCGGCTCGTTCAATCTCTACGACAAGGGCACCGGCACGCTGATCGCGACCGTGAACAATTCCACCGTCGGCTGGGTGGTGACGCCAACCGGCCCGCTGCAGGTGATCGCCCAGCAGGTGCAGAAGACGCAGGTCGAACTCGCGCGCGAACTCTCGATCGTCCAGCAGGTATTCCAGATTTTCAATCAGGGTCAGCAGAACCCGTTCGATCCGAGCCAGCCGCCGCAACAGCAGCAGCCGACCGATCCCTCCAACCGCGGCGACAATCCCAATCCGCAGAACACCCAGACCGCGCAGGGCACGCAATTCATCCCGTCAAACGACGGTGTCATCACGGTCA
>WBUW01000132.1 GCA_008933495.1 Pseudorhodoplanes sp. | reverse complement strand
CTTAGCAGGCTGCTGAAAAAGTGAACAAGGTTCGCCTTTCGATTCCGGTCTGTTCACGGCGGGATTCTGTTGTGTTCACGGCAAAAGAGACTTTTTCAGCACCCTGTTAGCAGGATCCCGAAAGGTGTGCAGCGGTTTTCGGAAAAGATCATGCCCAAACAAAAAGCTGAAGCGGGATGACGATTCGCGGAAGAGTGATCCCGCTTCAGCCGGCCCGCGACAGGCTTTCGCCGGCACGGCCCTGCCCTGCCTGCCAGAAGCGCACGACCCGCTGCGCCGTCGCCGGAGACAGCCGCTCGAAGTTTGCCTGGGCCTCGTCCAGCGTCGCGCTCGATTTGCCGCCCAGACCCGGTCGCACGAGAATGAGCGCGCGCGCGGTCGACCAGGAAAAGCCGTTCGCCTTGCACAGGATGAGGATCGGATCCGGGCGCTCCCCGTTCATGAGCTTGTCGACGACCTCGATCGGTACCGCGCAAAGCTTGGAAAGCGCGACTACCGTATGTTCGTAACGGCCTTTGCCGGCATGATCGGCGAGGCAACGTTCGTCGAGCGTTCCCGCCGCCGCCAGTTTGTCGATATCGGCCCAGGCGGCGGAAAAGTCCCGGTCCGCCGGCACGCCCGCCCCAACCTCGGTCGAGACCTTCGCCAGCACCCGCCGGATTTCGGCCTGCGTTTCCGGCTTGGCCGCCGCCAGCAGGCGACGCTGAACGACCTCGGTGGCCCGCAGAAGCAGCTCACGGAACAGATAGGCCGGGATGTCGGATCGCTGCGCGACGCTCTCGGCCAGCGCCGAATCGCGTTCGGCGCGCTTGACCAGCCGCGCATAGCCGCTGTCTGAGAGCCGCGCGCCGGGATTTTCCGCGACTTTGCGGACGACATCCTGATCGCCGCGCGACACCAGAACGTCGGTGATGGATTCGTTCAGGTTCTCGCGCCCGGAAATCGCATAGAGATGCGACTGTCCCTTGGAGCGCGCGATCGACAGAAGGTCGGTGTCCGCAAGCCGCGGCGACTTCGCCAGGACCGGGCCGGCGACCATGATGTCGTCATCTTCGGCCAGGCGGCGGATGAGTTCGGTCGGCGCATTGGCGATCGGCGCCAGCCGCCGCGACAATTCCGCGCGCGCCTTGGATTCGATTTCCTCGATCAGCCGTCCGAAGACGTCATCGAACAGGCGGATATGATCTTCGTTGAAGCGCGGCGCGCTCTGCAGAAACAGCGTCGTGATCTGCCGCAAGACATCGCCGTGTTTTTCGGGAGATCCGTGTTGAAGGACCTCTTCGAGTTCCGGGATCAAGGAGGCAACGGGTGGCATCGGCGCGACGCAGTACGCGGGAAATGGCAGGGGTTCTTGGAAATCTAGAGGGGGAGTGTGAACGAAGCGTTAGCCAAGCGCCGGGCTGCGGCCGGCCGCACCGGTCTTGCGGAGGGCTGAAAATGCGCTATATTTCGGGCGTCCGCTAATGGACATCTCATAAATCCAAACTGGGTTTGTTGAGAGTGGGCCCCGCCCGGGACCCGCTCTTTTTGTTACTGAACGCGGCTTTCGAGGCGATACGGGGCCGCACCGGGCGGACGGATGTCCAGTCAGACCCATGACGACGACTGCCAAAGCCAATGCTGCCGCCGAGCCGCGACTGATTGTCGAGCCCGGACTGGCCGCGCGCGTGGCCGCCATTGCCGAACCGGTGCTGCAGGACCTCGCCTTTCGGCTGGTCCGCGTGCGGATTGCCGGCGCCCAGGGCTGCACGGTGCAGATCATGGCCGAACGCCCTGACGGCGCGATGAGCGTCGACGATTGCGAGGCCGTGTCGCGTGCGCTTTCGCCGGTGCTCGATGTCGCCGACCCGATCGAGGGCGCTTACCGGCTCGAGATTTCGTCGCCCGGCCTTGATCGCCCGCTGGTCCGGCGTTCGGATTTCGAGCGGCACGCCGGCCACCTCGTGAAGATCGAGATGAACGTCGCCGTCGGCGGCCGCAAGCGCTTCCGCGGCACCATTCTGGGCATCGAGGGCGACGCCGCGCGCCTTCACCGCGACGACGCCCGCGCCGGCGAGGAAACCGACGTGCTGCTTCCCATCGAGGACATGCTGGAAGCGAAACTCGTCCTCACCGATGCGCTCATTGCCGAATCGCTGCGACGCGGCAAGGCGGCCGAGCGGGAAGCACGGCAGCATCGCGAACCCGCCGGTACACGCCCGGCCCGCAACGGCGGCAACGCCGCCCGCCCCAATCATTTCCGGCCCGCGAAAGGCAAGAAGCACCGCGCGGCCCACCATGAAGGAGACTGACCGATGGCTGTCAGCGCCAACCGGCTTGAATTGTTGCAGATCGCCGACGCAGTCGCGCGTGAAAAGTCGATCGACCGCAGCATCGTGATCGCCGCGATGGAAGACGCGATTGCGAAAGCCGCCCGCTCCCGCTATGGCGCGGAAACCGACGTGCACGCCGAGATCAATCCCAAGACCGGGGAATTGCGCCTGGCGCGGCATCTCCTGGTCGTCGAGACCGTCGAAAACCCGTCGAGCCAGATCAGCCTGGAAGAGGCCCGCGTGCGCAACCCCGCGGCGCAGGTCGGTGACACCATCGCCGACGCCCTGCCGCCGCTCGAATATGGCCGCATCGCCGCGCAATCCGCCAAGCAGGTGATCGTGCAAAAGGTGCGCGACGCCGAACGCGACCGGCAGTACCAGGAATACAAGGACCGCATCGGCGATATCGTCAACGGCATCGTCAAGCGGGTCGAATACGGCAACGTCGTGGTCGATCTCGGCCGCGGCGAGGCCATCGTGCGGCGCGACGAGATGCTGCCGCGCGAGACGCTGCGCACTGGCGACCGCATCCGCGCCTATATCTACGATGTGCGCCGCGAGCCGCGCGGCCCGCAAATTTTCCTGTCGCGCACGCATCCGCAATTCATGGCGAAGCTGTTCGCCCAGGAAGTCCCGGAGATTTACGACAGCATCGTCGAGGTGAAGGCAGTGGCGCGCGATCCGGGATCGCGCGCCAAGATCGCGGTCGTATCCAACGATTCCTCGGTCGACCCGGTCGGCGCCTGCGTCGGCATGCGCGGTTCGCGCGTGCAGGCGGTGGTCAACGAGCTGCAGGGCGAGAAGATCGACATCATTCCGTGGTCGCCGGACATCGCGACCTTCGTCGTCAACGCGCTGGCGCCGGCTGAAGTCGCCAAGGTCGTGCTCGACGAGGACCGCGAGCGCATCGAGGTGGTCGTCCCCGACGCCCAGCTTTCGCTTGCCATCGGCCGCCGCGGACAGAATGTGCGGCTCGCCTCCCAACTGACCGGCTGGGACATCGACATCCTGACCGAGCAGGAGGAATCGGAGCGCCGCCAGACCGAATTCCAGAACCGCACCAGGATCTTTATCGAGGCGCTCGATGTCGACGAAGTGGTCGCGCAACTGCTGGCTTCGGAAGGCTTCACCTCGGTCGAGGAGCTCGCGCTGATCAATCCCAAGGAAATCACCTCGATCGAAGGTTTCGACGAGGAGACCGCCGCGGAATTGCAGAGCCGGGCGCGCGATTATCTTGCGCGCATCGAGGCCGAATACGATGCCAGGCGCCGCGAACTGGGCGTCGAAGACGCGCTGAAGGACGTGCCGGGCGTCACCACGCCCATGCTCGTGAAATTCGGCGAGAACGAGATCAAGACGGTCGAGGACCTTGCCGGCGCCACCACCGACGATCTCGTCGGCTGGACCGAACGCAAGGACGGCGAATCCACCCGCCATGCTGGCGTTCTCGACGGCTTCGAGCTGGCGCGCGAGGACGCCGAGGCGATCGTCATGCAGGCACGCGTCAAGGCCGGCTGGATCAGCGAGGCCGACCTCGCCCCGGCCGCCGCGGAAGAGCCGGTCAACGAGCCGGCCGAAGCGCAGGCCTGAGCGGAGGGGCAACCGCGATGCTTGCGCACGCCGTTCCGAGCGAAAGCGACGCCGGCCCGAAAAAGGCCGGACGGGAACGGCTGTGCGTGCTCACGCGCGCGGTCAAGCCGGTCACCGACATGATCCGTTTTGTCGTCGGCCCCGACGGCGGCGTCGTGGCCGACCTCAAATGCAGCCTTCCCGGCCGCGGGCTCTGGCTTACGGCCACGGGGGAAGCCCTGGCGGCGGCGGTCAAACGCCGGGTCTTCGCCCGCGGCTTCGGGCCGGAGGTCCGTGTGCCGGCCGATTTTCCCGCCCGCGTCGACGCCCTGCTTGAAACTTCGGTCCTCGATGCGCTGGCGATTGCCCGCAAGGCGGGCGCGGTCGCCTGCGGATTTGCGAAGGTCGAAGCCGCCCTGGCGGATGCTCCGGTCATTGCCGTGATCCATGCCGACGGCGCCGCCGCCGACGGAATCCGCAAACTCGATGCCGCCATCCGTCGTCACAGCAGTCCCGGCCGGGCGGAAATCGCGGTTGTCAGTGATTTCCGCGGCGACCAAATGGATTTGGCATTCGGACGGCCAAATGTGGTACATGCTGCCCTGCTCGCCGGTCCCGCAGGGAACACTTTCATCGCCCGATTTCTGCGCTTGAAGCGTTTTCGGACCGGCGGACGAGACAAGCCGGATGCCGGCCTAACGCAGCGCAAAGCCTGAGGACTGACAGCGGAATGAGCGAAACGAAGAATCCCGGCGACAAGAAGTTGGGCGTTGGCGGCAAGACGCTGACGCTCAAGCGTGGCGTCGAACAGGGGACCGTCCGCCAGAGCTTCAGTCACGGCCGAAGCAAGCAGGTCGTCGTCGAGAAGGTCAAGCGCCGCGTCATCGGTGCGCCGGCCGAGGCAAAACCCGAGCCGGCCGCGGCCGAGACCCCGGTCAAGCGCGCGCCAGCCAAGGCGGTGACCGGGAGAACCGCCGCGGCGAAGCCCGCGCCGGCCGAAGCCGCACCCGCCGGGGCGCCCAAGCCGTCCGGCGTCGTCCTGCGCACGCTGACCGAGGAAGAACGCGCAGCGCGCGCACATGCGCTCGCCGACGCACGCATCCGCGAGGCCGAGGAACGCAAGCTCGCCGAAGAGGAGGCGCAACGCCGCGCCAGCCGCGAGGTGCATGAAAAGGCCGACCGCGAAGCCGCCGAATTGCGCAAGCACGAGGAAGACGAGCGCCACCGCCGCGAAGAAGAAGCCAAGCGCAAGGCCGAACAGGAAGCCAAGAAGCGGTTCGGCGAAGAAACGCCGGCGCGCCCCGCCGGTGCGCGCATGGCGCTCGAGGCAGAGGAAGAGGAGGCCCCGCGCGGCGCCCGCCGGGGTGCCGGTGGAGCCGTCCGCCCGGTCGTCGCCCCGCGTCCCGCCCGTAGTAGCGCGCCGAAGCAGCGCACCCGTCTTACCGTTGTCACCGCGCTGAGCGCCGGCGAAGAGCGCGAGCGATCAGTCGCCGCCTTCCGCCGCCGCACGCAGCGCCTCAAGGCTCACGCGTCCGACGAGCCGAAGGAAAAGCTCGTGCGCGAAGTTACCATTCCCGAAACGATCGCGATCCAGGAACTTGCAAACCGCATGTCGGAGCGCGGGGTGGACGTCATCCGCCTGCTGATGAAGCAGGGGCATATGGCGACCATCAATGACGTGATCGACGCGGACACCGCGCAACTGATCGCCGAAGAACTCGGCCATACGGTCAAACGCGTCGCCGAATCGGACGTCGAAGAAGGCCTATTCGACACCGCCGACGATCCCGTCACTCTCGTTGCGCGCGCCCCGGTCGTCACCATCATGGGCCATGTCGACCACGGCAAGACCTCGCTGCTCGACGCCATCCGCCAGACCGAAGTGGCAGCCGGAGAAGCCGGCGGCATCACCCAGCATATCGGCGCCTACCAGGTCACCTCGCCCTCGCACGGCAAGATCACGTTCATCGACACCCCGGGTCATGCCGCCTTCACCGCCATGCGGGCCCGCGGCGCCAAGGTGACGGATATCGTGGTTCTGGTGGTAGCCGCCGACGACGGCGTGATGCCGCAGACGGTGGAAGCCGTCCATCATGCCAAGGCGGCGAGGGTTCCGATCATCGTTGCCATCAACAAGATCGACAAGCCCGACGCGAAGCCCGACCGCGTGCGCACCGAACTGCTCCAGCACGAAATCCAGGTCGAGTCGCTTGGCGGCGACGTGCTCGATGTCGAAGTGTCCGCGATCAAGAAGCTCAATCTCGACAAGCTGCTCGAAACCGTCGGCTTGCAGGCGGAAATTCTCGACCTCAAGGCCAATCCCGACCGTCCCGCCGAGGGTACCGTTATCGAAGCCAAGCTCGACCGCGGCCGCGGACCGGTCGCCACCGTGCTTGTGCAGCGCGGCACGCTGCATATCGGCGATATTGTCATCGCCGGCACCGAGTGGGGGCGCGTGCGCGCGCTCGTCAACGACAACGGCCAGGCCGTCCAGGGAGCCGGCCCCTCGATCCCGGTCGAGGTTCTGGGCTTCAACGGCACGCCCGACGCCGGCGACCGTCTCGCTGTCGTCCAGACGGAAGCCCGCGCCCGCGAAGTGACCGACTACCGCGCGCGTCAGCGACGCGACAAGATGGCCGCGCGGGCCACCGGCATGCGCGGATCACTCGAGCAGATGATGGCGCAGGTCAAGACCACCGGGTGCAAGGAATTTCCGCTCATTATCAAAGGCGACGTACAGGGCTCGATCGAGGCCATTCAGGGCGCGCTTGAGAAACTGTCCACCGATGAGGTGGCGGCGCGCATCATCCATTCCGGTGCCGGCGGAATCACGGAGTCGGACGTCACGCTCGCCGAATCCTCGGGTGCCGCCATCATCGGCTTCAACGTGCGCGCCCACAAGGAGGCGCGCGCGGCGGCCGAGCAGGCCGGCACCGAGATCCGCTACTACAACATCATCTATGACCTCGTCGATGACGTGAAAAAGGCGATGTCCGGCCTGCTTGCGCCCACGATGCGCGAGACCATGCTGGGCAACGCCCAGGTGCTGGAAATCTTCAACGTCTCCAAGGTCGGCAAGATCGCCGGCTGCCGCGTCACCGACGGCGTCGTGGAGCGCGGCGCCAATGTCCGCCTGATCCGCGACAATGTCGTCGTCCACGAAGGCAAGCTTTCGCAGCTCAAGCGCTTCAAGGACGACGCCAGGGAAGTCTCCGCCGGCCAGGAGTGCGGCATGGCCTTCGAGAATTACCAGGACATGCGCGCCGGCGATGTCATCGAGTGCTACCGGGTGGAGCAGGTACAGCGCAGCCTGTGAGTCCAAGTCTCCGGGCTTCGTCGTGCCTCGTCATTGCCGGGCTTGACCCGGCGATCCATCCCGAAAAATGCCTTTTGCGGAAATAATGGATGCCCGGATCAAGCCCGGGCATGACCACAATTGAGATTGCCATGCGTAACAGGAAATCAAAGCACGAGGCCGGCCCCGGTGCATCGCAGCGCCAGTTGCGCGTCGGCGAACTGGTCCGCCATGCGCTCGCCGAGATGCTCGCGCGCGGGGAGGTGCACGACCCCGTGATCGAGGGCCATCTCATTACCGTCCCTGAGGTCCGCATGACGGCCGACATGCGGCTGGCGACGATCTATGTGAT
>WBUW01000131.1 GCA_008933495.1 Pseudorhodoplanes sp. | reverse complement strand
GTCGCCCGCCGCGCGGCGCGCGCCGAAGTGCCGCAGGCGCGAGCCGCGCGGCGGGCGACAACGGCGATCGTGATCGCCGGCGGCACCGCGGCCGCGCAACAGGCGGGCGGAGCCGGCTGGGGCTTTGTCTCCGTTGCCGCCCTGCTGCTCGGGACCGCGGTTGCGGCATGTCTGTGCTGGGCGGCATTCCATCTCTGGCGCAAGCGTCATCAGGAGGCGGCATGATCGATAAAATCCGGCAAAAACTGAAAGGCTGGCGCACAATCCTGTTCGGCGGGTTTGTCGCCGCGGCCGGCTCGATCACGGATGTGCTCGACGCGCTCAAGGCGATCGACATCGCGCCACTCCTGCCGCCGGCTCATGCGCTGAAAATCATCGCCGCCGTCGGCGTTGCTACGGTGCTGTTGCGGCTGGTCACCACCGGACGCGTCGGTCACAAGGACTTCTGACATGATCGCTGCGATCGTTTTTCGCGTGCTCGGCTGGTTCGGCGGCGACTTGTTCGCGACAATTCTGGAAAAGGTGGCCGACTATTTCCGGCGCAAGGCGAATGACGATCTCGCTCGTCTGCAGATCACCGTCGGGGCGGACACGCAGATCGCGATTTCGCACGTCAACGCCGAGCTGGAAGCGCGCAAGGTGCAGGCCCAGGTCCTGCGCGCCGACCGCGGCTGGTGGGTGACCGCGTGGATTCGCCCGCTTATCGTTTATCCGTGCGTGGTGCATTTTGGCGCAATTGTTCTCGATTCGACTTTCCTGTTCGGCTGGAGCGTGGCCAAGCTGCCGGCTCCGTACGACTTTTACGAGCAGGCGATCATTCTCTCGTTCTTTATCGCCCGCCCGTTCGAAAAGGCGGCGCGCGTCTTTACGGCTTCGCGGCGATAAGGCCGATCGGCAATCGAACGTCCCACCGAATCTTGGCCGCTAAAGCGGGATGACTTTTCTTCGAATCGTCATCGCGCTTTAGCGCTTTGTTCGAGCATGATCTTTTCCGAAAACCGCTGCACACTTTTCGGGATCATGCTTTAGATTCGGCTGCTCCAGGAAGCGCCGGACAACGGAGGCCGTTGAATGGACGTCCGCGATGCCGTCGCCACCCGCTTTTCCTGCCGCGCCTTCCTTCCCATCCCGGTTCCCGAACATATCGTCCGCGAAATTCTGACGCTTGCGGCGCGTTCGCCCTCCGCCGGCAATGTGCAGCCCTGGCGGGTTCATGCACTTGCCGGGGAACGCCTTGAAGCGCTCAAGGCGCTGCTTCGCCCGCGCATGGCCGAATTGCCGAACGGCGAGGGCACCGAATTTCCGATCTTCCCCCATGATATGCCCGATCCCTATCGGCAACGGCGTTTCGCGGTCGGGGAACAGATCTATCGCTCGATCGGCGTGCGTCGCGAGGACAAGCCGGCCCGCTATCGTCAATATGCCCGCAATTTCGAGTTTTTTGGTGCGCCGGCCGGGCTGTTCGTATCGATCGAACGCTCGTTCGTGCTCGGCCAGTGGATCGACCTCGGCAGCTTTATCCAGACCGTCATGCTGCTCGCCCGCGATTACGGATTGCACACCTGTCCGCAGGAAGCCTGGGCCTCGTTCCACCGCACGGTGGCGGCCTTTCTCTCCCTTCCTCCCGACATGATGCTGTTTTGCGGAGTGGCGCTCGGCTATGCCGACGACACCGCGCCCATCAATTCCTGGCGCACGCCGCGCGAATCGCTTGAGGCGTTTGCGGATTTTTCCGGATTCACCGGCTGACGGCCGCACAAGCGCTGCAATTTGAGGGAAGAGATGCTAATTGATATCCATGCACCGGATGAATCGCTTTCTCGTCATCGCCGCCCTGGTTGCCGTCAGCGCGAGCAGGCCGGTGTCGGCCGCCGAGCTTTCGAACTGCCTGAACAAGGAGCAGCGGGCCGCCGTCCTGGCCGGCGGCAAGGTGGTAACCCTTTCGCAGGCGATCTCGGCTGCGCGCGCCCGCAAGGGCGACGTGGTCCGCGCGCGCCTGTGCCAGCGGCCAAGCGGCCTCGTCTATGTGCTGACACTCCTGCGACGTGATGGCAAAGTGGTCCGCATGACCGTCGACGCGCAATCGGGCCGGTTGGCCGGGGGTCATTAACGGAGGACTTTCCCTTGCGTCTCCTCGTTGTCGAGGATGATCCTGATCTCAACCGCCAGCTTGCGACCGCCCTGACGGACGCCGGCTATGTCGTCGACCGGGCGTTCGACGGCGAAGAGGGGCATTATCTGGGCGAGACCGAGCCCTACGACGCGGTCATTCTCGATATCGGCCTGCCGAAGATGGACGGCATTACCGTGCTGGAGTCCTGGCGCCGCGCCGGGCGGGCCATGCCCGTCCTGCTGCTCACCGCCCGCGACCGCTGGAGCGACAAGGTGCGCGGTTTCGATGCCGGTGCCGACGATTACGTACCCAAGCCGTTCCACCTCGAAGAGGTTCTGGCGCGGGTCCGCGCTTTGCTGCGCCGGTCGGCGGGACACGCCAAGAGCGAATTCAATTGCGGGTCGGTGCGCCTCGATACCCGGACCGGGCGGGTCAGCGTTGCCGGGGCCCCGGTCAAACTGACGAGCCACGAATACCGGCTCCTATCCTACCTGATGCATCATGCCGGGCGCGTGGTCTCGCGCACCGAACTCGTCGAACACCTCTATGACCAGGACTTCGACCGCGACTCCAACACGATCGAAGTCTTTGTCGGCCGGATTCGCAAGAAACTCGGCGTGGAAATCATCCAGACGGTGCGCGGGCTGGGTTATCTCCTGACCCCTCCGAGCGATGCGCGCTAATTCGCTTGCGTTCCGCCTGTTTCTGTCCGCGACCGGCTTGACCGTCGTCATCCTGCTCATCGCCGGGTTCGTGCTGTCTTCGGTCTATCGCCAGGCGGTCGAGCGGGCCTTCGACGGGCGACTCGGGGTTTATCTGCGAACGCTCGTGGCCGATGTCGCGACCCCGGAGGAGGGGGCGGAGAAATTTCCACAATCGGTCAGCGAACCTTTGTTCGAGCTTCCGCTCTCCGGCTGGTATTGGCAGGTGACGCGCCTGGACAGCAGCAAACCCGAAGTGCGGGCGTCGCGTTCCTTGTGGGACGGGGGCCTGCCGCGCCTGTCCGCAACCATTCCGACATCGGTGACCGGCATTCGGCAAGGCTATGTCACCGGACCCGAAGAGCAAAAACTGCGGGTCGTCGAACGCAATATCGATCTTGGCGAAGAGGGGAATTTCCTGGTGGCGGTCGCGGGCGATGCCGCGGAAATCGAGGAGGAAACGCGGGCCTTCGACCGCGCGCTGCAATCGACTTTCGCCATTCTGGCCCTTGTCCTGCTTCTCTCAACGCTGTTTCAGGTGCGCTTCGGGCTCGCGCCGCTCAAGCGGATTTCGGCGCAACTTGCCACCATCCGCGCCGGGCGGGCGGAGCGCCTGGAAGGGAAGTTCCCGGTCGAGATTGCCTCGCTTGCCGGTGAAACCAACGCCCTGATCGACGCCAACCGGGAGATCGTCGAGCGCGCCCGCACCCACGTGGGCAACCTGGCGCATGCCCTGAAGACGCCGATCTCGGTAATGATGAATGAAGCGTCGGCACGGAACGAAGACCCGCTCGCCGCCAAGGTGCTCGAACAGACCGACATCATGCGTGACCAGGTCGCGCGCCATCTTGAGCGCGCACGGCTGGCCGCCCGCCTGACCGTGGTCGGCAGCGTGACCGACGTCTATCCGGTGGTTCATGCGCTCGCCCGCACGATGGAAAAAACCCACCACGGCAAGGCGCTGTCGATCCGGGTCGACGTGCCGGAGCAGGGCCGTTTCCGCGGCGAACGCCAAGACCTCGAGGAGATGGTCGGAAACCTGGTGGACAATGCCTGCAAATGGGCGCAGTCGCGGGTCGCCATCGAGGTCAGCTATGAATGGACGGAGCCGGAGCGCTACATGGTACGTATCGTCGTTGACGACGACGGGCGCGGCTTGACCCCGTCCGAGCGCGAGCAGGTGGCGCGGCGCGGCCGGCGGCTGGACGAAACGAAGCCCGGCTCCGGACTGGGCCTGTCGATCGTCGTCGAGCTTGCGACTCTCTATGGTGGCAGCCTGACGCTCGGCGCCGCTCCGATCGGCGGCCTGCGCGCCGAACTCCTGTTGCCCGCCACCTGACAGAGATTTGCCGCATTCTGCCTTCCTAGCTCGCTGTCACCCCAATATTTTCGGAAGGTGCAAGGGGCTGACATGCGTTCATTTGGATTGGCGACCCTCCTGCTCGCGACCGTCGTGCTGACCGGCTGCGCCGGTGATCCCAATACCGGTGCCGGTCCGCGTGAGAATACCGGCACGCTGGTCGGCGCGCTCGCCGGAGCCGCCATCGGCTCGCAGATCGGGGGCGGAACCGGGGAGCGGGTGGCCGCCGGCGTTGCCGGTGCCCTCATCGGGAGCATGATCGGCAACCGGATCGGGGCGGCGATGGACGATGAGGACAAGCGCCGCGCCTATGAGGCCCAGATGGCGGCGCTGGAGAACGGTCCGTCGGGCGCGCCGGTCGCCTGGCGTAACCCGGACTCGGGGCGTTACGGCTCGATTGTCCCGGGGCCGGCCTATGACCGCCGCGGTGCCAAATGCCGCGACTTCACCCACACCATCTATATCGACGGCCGCCCGCAGACCGCGCGCGGGATCGCCTGCCGCAACCCGGACGGGACCTGGACGCCGGCCGGTTAACCTTTCCCGTGCCCAGAGACTTAGCCTTACCGCTTCTTAACGCCCGCTGCGCTAATCAGGCGCTTCAGGTCCATGAGTGAGTGGGTAACGGAATGGCCGACGGGCTGCTCGTCGAGCGGTTGCGGCAGTTTCTCCGGGAACTGAGCCCGGAGGTGCGGGCTATGCTGACCGCCGAGCTGGAACAGGGGCTGTTGCGCGGCGAGGACGCCCCCGGCGCCGAGCTGGTCCTGCAGGAATTGCGTCGCAGCGCCCGCGACGCCGGACGCAGCTCCGCCCGTGCCGGCAGCCTGGCGCGGCTGTTTTTCCAGCCGCTCGAACCCTTCCTCGTCGACGATACGGCCGCCCATGATCACCCCGGCCGAATCGCCCGCGTTTCGCTCGATCCCATCTGGCAGTGGATTTGTCGCGACCTTCTTCCGGGCGAGGCGAAAGCGGTCACCGAAGAGGTCGCCCGCGCGCATGCCGTCGGCGACGCCGAGAAGACCGAAGCGCTCACCCGCGCCTTTCAGGATCGCACCGTCCAGCGCATGCAGGAGGCGCTGGCCGCCGCGCAGTCCGACGACAAGACGCGGCGGCGCCTGGTCGCCCAGGTCGGGACGCCGCGCGCGATCCAGGACGTCGACGCCATCCTGTCGGTCTTGCAGGCGCGCGACCGGCTGTTGGCCATCGGGCGCCGTCTCCCCAGCCACATCAAGAATCTCGCCGACGCCACCCTCGACGACGTCAAAGCGCTGCTCGATTCGCCGCTTGCCGGCGATCGGCACATTTTCCTGTTTGCGCTTGTTCTGGTGATGAGCCGGCTCGCGGCGCCCTGGCAGCTTGTGCGGCTGGCGACCCGGGCGGCCGGCAGTGATGCGGCGGCGCGGGTGGCGGAGTCGCACTATGCGATCGCCGTCGCCATCGTGCTTGCCGAAATCGAGCGGATGGTTGGCGAACTCAAGACCGAATTGCGCAGCGGACGCGGCGTCGCCACCGGTGCGCTGCTCAAAGGCATCCACGACGCGGCGCGCGGGATGCGGACCGAAATCAACATGTCGGTCGACTCCCCGTGGGGCAAACAGCTCGCCGCCCTGCGCGCCGAAATCTCGAACCTCCTGAAAGCCGAGATCGAATCCATGCCGGGCCGGGTGCGACGGCTCCTGCGCCCGCGGCCGCCGAAGGAAATCTCGCCCAGTTCCCGCCTCGATCCCGACGACGTCGCCGAAACCGTCGCGCTGATCGAATTCGTCGGCATCTGCCGCAATTATGCCGGCGAACTCGCGGTCAGCGAAATGACCCAGCGCTCCTACACCGACCTGCAGCATTATCTCGATGTCAGCGCGCCGGCCCTCGTCGAGGCGGTGCGCCATGCCGGCGACCAGGATCGCGTCTTCCGGCAATCCCAGCTCGATGCCGCCGCGAGGTTCTGCGCCAAGCTGTTCGGTCCGGACTATGCCTCGACCCTGACCAAGGCGGCGAGCATCGCCGCCAGCGCCGAGCGCAAGGCCGCCGGCGCAAAATCCTGACGCCTCCCCCGCCGTCCTCCCTCCGATAAGCCCTTTTCCGCAATAGTTGCAGCCGCATCAGCGCCGTGGTGTAACCGCGCGCATGATGCTTTGGCTTGCTTTGTCCCTGATGACGGCCGCCGCGATGCTCGCGGTCCTGTGGCCGTTGTCACACCATCGCGTGACTCGCCCGTCAGGATCCGACCTTGCCGTCTATCGCGATCAGCTTGCCGAGATCGAGCGTGACCGGGCCGCCGGGCTGATCGGCGCGGCGGAAGCCGAAGCGGCCCGTATCGAAGTGTCGCGCCGCCTGCTGGCGGCCGCCGAAACGTCCGCGTCCGGAATGCCCGCCGCCCCTGCGCCGGGCGCCGTGTGGCATCGCAGGATTGCGGCGCTTGCCGCGCTCGTGCTGGTTCCGGCCGGCGCCGCTGCGATCTATCTCACGCTCGGATCGCCGCATCTTCCGGGCGCGTCGCTTGCCGGCCGGCCGGATGTTCCGCTCGAACAACGCTCGATCGAAAGCATGGTCGCGCAGGTCGAGGGGCATCTGGGAAAAAATCCGGAAGACGGACGCGGATGGGAAGTCCTCGCGCCTGTCTATATGCGGCTCGGACGGTTCGAGGACGCGGTCAAGGCGCGCCGGAATGCGCTGCGTTTGCTCGGCGCGACCCCCGCGCGCGAGGCCGATCTCGGCGAGGCGCTCGCCGCCGCCGCAAATGGAATGGTGACGGCCGAGGCGAAAGCGGTTTTCGACCACGCTCTTGCCGGTGATCCCGACAATGTGAAGGCGCAATATTATACCGGCCTCGCCGCGGAACAGGATGGCCGGCCGGCGGATGCGGCGCAAACCTGGCGCCGGCTTCTGCAAACCGCACCCGCCAATGCCGGCTATCGTCCGCTGATCGAAAGCTCGCTCGCCCGGGTCGATCCCGGCCTGTCCGCGCCGGGCCCGGGCAGCGACGACATCGCCGCGGCGGAAAGTCTCACCCCCGAACGGCGCGCCGCATTCGTGCGCGGCATGGTCGAGCGACTCGCGGCCCGCCTCAAAAATGACGGCTCGGATGCGGAGGCTTGGCTGCGGCTCGTGCGTGCCTATCTCGTGCTTGGCGAATCCGAGCAGGCGCGGGCGGCTGCGCGCGACGCGCGCCAGGCCGTTGCCGGCGACGCGGAAAAGACCAAACGGCTCGACGAGGGGCTTCGCCGGCTCGGGATTGAAGGATAAGCGGACATGGCCATGACCCGAAAACAACGGCGCCTGATCCTGATCGGCAGCGGATTGAGCGTGCTTGCGCTTGCCGCGCTGCTCGTCCTGACGGCACTCAAGGATTCGATCGTCTTTTTCAAT
>WBUW01000130.1 GCA_008933495.1 Pseudorhodoplanes sp. | reverse complement strand
GCGCTGCGCGACCAGTTCCGCGGCGTGGCCCCGCCCGTGCTCAAGGCCGCCGAATAGCGGGCCGGACCCCGGCGCCGGCCAGCGGCATGGGACCGGGCGCGTCCGGTGGCGAAGGCCAGCCGACGACAATCGCTTGAGAAATGGGCAGCGTCGCGGCCATAATGGTTGTTATTTGGCACTGATAGCCCTGTCCGGACCGGACCCGTGATCTCGCCCGAGCATTTGCGTCGCATCGCGTTCTGGTCGCGCAGCCTCAGCGAAGACGCATTCGAGCGGGCACGCCGCGGCATTGCCGAAAGAACCTATTCGCAGGGCGACTATATCTGCCATCGCGGCGACCGCCTGGACTTCTGGACCGGGCTGTCGAGCGGTCTGCTCAAGCTCAGCACCACCTCGCGCAGCGGCAAGACCGTGACGCTGGCGGGTCTGCGCGCGGGCGGCTGGTTTGGCGAAGGTTCGGTCCTCAAAGACGAGCCGCGGCACTACGACCTGGTGGCCCTGCGCGATACCCGCGTTGCCTTCATGAACCGGGGAACCTTCTTCTGGCTGTTCGAGCACAGCGCCGCTTTCAACGGTTTTCTGGTGCGGCAATTCAACGAGCGGCTCGGCCAGTTCATTGCGCTCGTGGAATACGACCGGACGCTCAATGCCACCGCGCGCCTGGCCCGCAACATCGCCTGGCTGTTCAACCCGGTCCTCTATCCCGACGGCGGGCGCCATCTCGAAATCAGCCAAGAGGAACTCGGGCTGTTGTCGGGCCTGTCGCGCCCGGTTACCAACAAGAGCCTGAAGGCGCTCGAAGGCATGGGCTTGTTGCGAGTCGAACGCAACGGCCTCACCGTCCTTGGCATGAACCAGTTGCGCGAATTCGGCGACTGAGCGGATTGGTTAACGCCGCCGGGCAAGAGGCCACGGCCCGCAATACTGCGCCGTGAAATCGCCGGATGGCATCAGCATGGCATTTTGCCGCGACCGGCGTGCGGCCTGCTGATGCGGCACAAACAAACCGGCACATGTAGCGAACAGGTCAATGTTCCGTCTGTCAAGTCTGGACTTGTCCCGGCATTTTTTTGCTGCGATTTGAGGTATAAGAAGAATTCCCGGGGAATAGCCGTTTCGGGACGGCGGTAACGACAAGAATGCGCGGTCAACGCGCCCGATGACACAAGGGAGGACGGCGCCGTGGCAATCAATGCCCCCGCCGAGGCAAACACATTTCCGAAGCTTCTGGTCCACAACGCGCAGGTGCGCGGGCACAGGCCTGCTTTACGCCACAAGGATTTCGGGATCTGGCAGACCTGGACTTGGGCGCAGGTCCTCGATGAAGTGCGCGCTTTCGCCGTCGGGCTTGCGGAGCTCGGCGTCAAGCGTGATGACAAAATCGCCATCGTCGGCGCCAACAAGCCGCGCCTGTACTGGGCGATGTGCGCCGCCCAGTCGCTCGGCGCGGTGCCGGTTCCGCTCTACGCGGACTCGGTTGCCGACGAAATGGCCTATGTTCTGGAACATGCCGAGGCCACGGTCGCGGTTGCGGAAAACCAGGAGCAGGTCGACAAGATCATCTCGGTGTCCGACCGGCTGCCGCGGCTCAGGCACGTCATCTATGACGAGCCGCGCGGGCTTCGCGACTACGATCATTCGCGCCTGACCTGGATCGACGACGTCCAGACGAAGGGCCGCGAGAAGCTCGCCGACGCCGCGGTGCGCGCGCAATGGGAGAAGTCGGTCGCCGACGGCAAGGGCGGCGACCTCGCCATCATTCTTTACACCTCCGGCACCACCGGCCGGCCGAAAGGCGTGATGCTGACGCAGGACAATGTCCTGATCTCCGCACGCAACGGCAACCTGTTCGATAATCTCGGCGAAGACGAGGAGGTGATCGCCTATCTGCCGCTCGCCTGGGTCGGCGACCATATCTTCTCGTATGCGCAATCCTACGTTGCCGGCTTCTGCGTCAATTGCCCGGAATCGGGGGAGACCGTCGTCGAGGACCGCCGTGAAGTCGGCACCACCTATGCGTTCGCCCCGCCGCGCATCTATGAAAACCTGCTGACGCTGACGATGGTGCGCATGGAAGATGCCGGCGCGCTCAAGCGCCGCATGTTCCACTTCTTCATCGGGTTCGCCCGCAAATGGGGCGAGAAAATCCTCAACAAGGAGAAGGTGCCGCTCTATGCGCGCCTGGTCTACTGGCTGGGCGAAATCCTGGTTTATGGCCCGCTCAAGAACCGCTACGGCCTGTCGCGCGTGCGCGTGGGCTATACCGCCGGTGAGGCGATCGGCCCGGAAATCTTCCGCTTCTATCGCGCGCTCGGCATCAATCTGAAGCAGCTCTACGGCCAGACCGAGGCCTCCGTCTACATCACCGCGCAGCCGGACGGCGAAATCTATGCCGACACCGTCGGCAAGCCCAATTTCGACGTCGAGGTCAAGATCGACGACAACGGCGAAGTGCTGTTCAAGTCGCCGGGCGTCTTCCTCGGCTATTACAAGGATCCCGACAAGACGGCCGAGGCCAAGACGCCGGACGGCTGGGTGCGCACCGGCGATGCCGGCTTCTTCGACGCCAAAACCGGCCATCTGAAAATCATCGACCGCGCCAAGGATGTCGGCCGCCTTACCGACGGTACGCTGTTCGCGCCGAAATACATCGAGAACAAGCTGAAATTCTACCCCAACATCAAGGAAGCGGTCGCCTATGGCGACAAGCGCGACTATGTCGCGGTGATGCTCAATATCGACCTGGTCGCGGTCGGATCATGGGCGGAGCGCAACAACGTGGTCTATGCCTCCTATCAGGAGCTCGCCGGTCATCCGCTGGTCTATGCCATGATCGAGAAGCACGTCGACGAGGTGAACCGCTCGCTCGTCGAGGAAGGCGCGATGGCCGGCGCACAGATCCGGCGCTTCCTCATCCTGCACAAGGAGCTCGATGCCGACGACGGAGAGCTGACGCGCACGCAGAAGGTCCGCCGCGGCTTCATCGCCGAGCGCTATCAGCCGCTGGTCACCGCCCTCTATGACGGCTCGAAAGAGGCCGACATTTCGACCGAAGTGACCTTCGAGGACGGCCGCAAGGGCGTCATCGCCGCGCGCGTCAAGATCCGGGACACGACGCCGGTGCCCTACCGGAAGGTGGTCATGGAGAAGGCGGCATGAGGGCGCCGAGCCAAACCGACATCGCCGCCGGTGAAGTCCTGCTGTCGGTGGAGAATGTCTCGCTTTCGTTCGGTGGGGTGCGCGCGATCCGCGACGTCTCCTTCGACATCCGCAAGGGCGAAATCCGCGCCATCATCGGACCGAACGGCGCCGGCAAGACCTCGATGCTGAACGTGATCAACGGCTTCTATACGCCGCAACAGGGCAAGATCACGTTCAAGGGCGGGACCCGCAACAAGATGCGTCCCTACGACGCGGCCCGCGGCGGCATCGCGCGTACCTTCCAGAACGTGGCGCTGTTCCGCGGCATGACCGCGCTCGACAACATCATGGCCGGCCGCACGCTGCGCATGCACCGCGGCCTGTTCTGGCAGATGCTGCGCTTCGGGCCGGCGATGCGCGAGGAGGTCGCGCACCGCCGCCGCGCCGAGGAAATCATCGACTTTCTTCATATCGAACACATCCGCAAAGTGCAGGTCGGGCGGCTGCCCTATGGCTTGCAGAAGCGCGTCGAGCTTGCGCGCGCGCTGGCGATGGAGCCGGAGCTGCTTTTGCTTGACGAGCCGATGGCCGGCATGAATCTCGAAGAGAAGGAAGACATGTCGCGCTTCGTTCTCGACGTGAACCAGCATTACGGCACCACGATTGCGCTCATCGAGCACGACATGGGCGTGGTCATGGATTTGTCGGATCGCGTCGTGGTGCTGGATTACGGCCAGAAGATCGCCGACGGCACACCCGACGAGGTCAAGAGCAATCAGGCCGTGATCGACGCCTATCTCGGCGTGGCGCATTGAGGGGCGAAATGACGCAAAAACCGGTCCTGAACATTTTGTGCGTCATCCCGGCCGAAGGGCGCAGCCCCGAGCGCCGGGATCGCCGGCATGAAGCAAAGACGGCGCGCGGTCCCGGATCGCGCTGCGCGCGTCCGGGACGACAATGTGCAAAGGGCGATCGCTGATGGACATCCTCTACAAGATCCTGATCGACCCCTTCATGCAGATGTTCGGCGCGCCAGACCTTCTGGTTCAGACCCTGTGGGAAGGCCTGGTCGGCGGCATGTTGTATGCGCTGATCGCGCTCGGCTTCGTGCTGATCTTCAAGGCGTCCGGCGTTTTCAATTTCGCTCAGGGCATCATGGTGGTGTTCGCCGCGCTCAGCCTCGTGGGTCTGCATGCGGCCGGCATCCCGGCCTTCGCGGCGCTTGCGCTCACGGTCGTGGTGATGCTGGCGCTGGCCTGGTCGGTCGAGCGCGCGGTGCTGCGGCCGCTGGTCAACCAGCCCGACATCATCCTGTTCATGGCGACGTTCGGCCTGACCTATTTCCTGATCGGCTTCGGCGAACTGATTTTCGGCGGCGATCCGAAAGTGATGATCACCGAAGAGCTGTTCCTGCCCAAGGGCCGGATCAACATCGCGGCCTTCGGCGGCATGGTCAGCCTGCAAAAGCTCGACATCGCCGCCGCGATCATCGCCACGACCATGGTCGTGGTGCTGTCGGTCTTCTTCTCCAAGACCCGCATCGGACGCGCCCTGCGGGCGGTGGCCGACAGCCACAAGGCGGCGCTCTCGGTCGGCATTTCACTCGAGCAGATCTGGGTCATCGTCTGGTTCGCGGCCGGTCTGGTGGCGCTGGTTACCGGCATCATGTGGGGCGCGCGCTCCGACGTGTCGTTCGCGCTCGAAATCATCGCGCTCAAGGCACTGCCGGTGCTGATCCTGGGCGGCTTCACCTCCATCCCCGGCGCGATCGTCGGCGGGCTGATCATCGGGGTGGGCGAGAAGATCGCCGAATTCTACTGGGGTCCGCTGATCGGCGGGGGCACCGATAGCTGGTTCGCATTCGTGATCGCGCTGATCTTCCTGCTGTTCTGGCCGCACGGCCTGTTCGGCGAAAAAATCATCGAGCGTATCTAGGACAGTCAACGATGTTTTATCGCGAAGTCGGTCAATACAAGACGAGCTACGCGGCCGATCAGGCGATCTTCCCGATCATGCAGGATCGCATCGGGATGGTGGTGATCATCCTGGGCGCCTATGCGCTCACCTTCACCAACAACGACTTCCTGCTCAACGCGATGATGACGCCGTTCCTGATTTTCACGCTGGCGGCGATCGGGCTGAACATCCTCACCGGCTATACCGGCCTTCTTTCGCTCGGCACCGGCGCCTTCATGGGCGTCGGCGCCTATGCCTGCTACAAGCTGACCACGCTGTTTCCGGGCGTGAACATCATCATCTGGATCCTGGCGTCGGGATTTTTCTCCGCGTTGGTCGGGGTGATTTTCGGGCTGCCGTCGCTGCGCATCAAGGGCTTCTATCTTGCGGTGGCTACGCTTGCCGCCCAGTTTTTCCTGGAATGGTGCTTCATCCGCATCCCGTGGCTTTACAATTACAACACCTCGGCGGCGATCGAGGTGCCCACGCGCACTTTGTTCGGCATTCCGGTGACCGGCGCCACCGCGACGGCGGAGACCCGCTACCTGGTCGTTCTCACCATCGTCATCGCGATGACCTGGATTGCCTCCAACATCGTGCACGGGCGCGTCGGCCGCATGTGGATGGCGGTGCGCGACATGGACATCGCCGCCGAACTGATCGGCATCCGGCTGCTGCCGACCAAGCTGCTGGCGTTCGCGGTCTCCTCTTTCTATTGCGGGGTGGCCGGCGCGATGATGGTCTTCCTGTGGTACGGCGGTGCCGAATCGACCGTCTTCTCCATCAACCAGAGCTTCTTCGTTCTGTTCATGGTCATTATCGGCGGGCTCGGCAGCCTGCTCGGCTCGTATCTGGGGGCCGGCCTGATCTTCATGCTGCCGATCATTCTGCGCTTGGTTCCGCCCCGTTTCGGCATCCCTGTCCATGCCGCGACCGTCGAGCACATCACCTTCATGATCGTCGGCGCGCTCATCGTCTTCTTTCTGATCGTCGAGCCGCACGGGCTCGCACGGCTCTGGCAGATCGCGAAACAGAAACTGAGGGTGTGGCCTTTCCCCTATTGAGGGGGCAAACTCTGCGTAATTCCGCGTCTTGCGGCCTGCTCTTCAAGACGCGGTTGGCCCCCTCCGGGGGCAGATGAAGTCCGGCCCGACGAATGGCCGGTCGATGAAAGGGAGAAACACGATGCGCCTGAAATATCTCGTTCTTGGCGCGGCCTTCGCAGGTTTGGTGAGTGCTGATGCGCTCGTCACGAAAGCCGATGCGCAAGAAATCTACGTTCCGCTCCTGACCTACCGGACCGGGCCGTTCGCCAATTCCGGCATTCCGATCGCCAACGGCATGCACGACTATCTCGCCATGCTGAACGAACGCGACGGCGGGATCGGCGGTGTGAAGCTGAAGATCGAGGAGTGCGAAACCGGCTACGACACCAAGAAAGGCGTCGAATGCTACGAGTCGGTGAAGGGCAAGAATCCGACCGTGATCAATCCCTATTCGACGGGCATCACCTTGCAACTGATCCCGAAGGCGGCGGTCGACAAGATTCCGATCCTGTCGATGGCCTACGGCCTGTCGGCCTCGGCGGTGGGCGAAAAGTTCCCGTGGGTGTTCAACCCGCCGGCGACCTATTGGGACGGCCTGTCGATAATCTTCCGCTATATCGGCGGCAAGGAAGGCGGTCTCGACAAGCTCAAGGGCAAGACCATCGGCTTTATCTTCCTGGAAAGCGGCTACGGCCGCGAGCCGCTGCCGCTGCTCAACCAGTTCGCCAAGGACTACGGCTTCAACGTCAAGGAATATTCCGTGGCCGGCAAGGAAATGCAGGACCAGTCGGCGCAATGGCTGTCGGTCCGGCGTGACCGTCCGGCCTGGATGATCATGTGGGGCTGGGGCGCGATGAACCCGACCGCGGTCAAGCGTGCGGCCGAAAACGGCTACCCGATGGATCACTTCATCGGCATCTGGTGGTCCGGCAGCGACGACGACGGACGCGGCGGCGGCCAGGCCGCCAAGGGCTATCTGTCGCTCAACTTCAACGGTCTGGGTGCCAATTATCCGGCCATCCAGGACATCAAGAAGCACGTCGTCGACAAGGGCAAGAGCCAGGTCGAAAAGGACAAATTCGCGGAAAATCTCTACAACCGCGGCATCTATAATTCCGTGCTCGTGGCCGAAGCGATCCGCAATGCCCAGAAGGTGACGGGCAAGAAGGTCGTCACCGGCGAGGATGTGCGGCGCGGCCTCGAAACGCTCACCATCACGGAGGCACGCTGGAAGGAGCTCGGTCTGGGGGGCTTCGGCGCGCCGATCACCGGTGTGAACTGCACCGACCATAACGGTCATGCGCCGGCCTACATGCAGCAATGGGACGGCACCAAGTGGGCGAAAATCTCCGACTGGATCGCGCCCATGAAGGAAAAGGTGCGTCCGCTGCTTGAAAAGG
>WBUW01000129.1 GCA_008933495.1 Pseudorhodoplanes sp. | reverse complement strand
CTGCGCCGCAGCGTCCGGCAGGCCGATTCGCATCCATGAAAGCCCGTGTCACCGTCACACTGAAATCCGGTATTCTCGATCCGCAGGGCAAGGCGATCGAGGGCGCGCTGAAATCGCTCGGCATCGCAGGCGTCGCCAGCGTCCGCCAGGGCAAGGTGTTCGACATCGAGCTCGAAGGCGTCGCCGACCGCGCCAGAGCCGAGGCGCTGCTGAAACAGGCCGCCGACAAGCTGCTGGCGAATACAGTGATCGAGAATTATTCTGTCGAGGTGGTGGGGTGAGCGCCGAAGTCCGAAAACTGGCGAAGGCTGCGGAAATTAAGCTCAAAGAATTGCAACGGTGTGCGCCGGTGCCGATCGCAGAGCTGAAATCCTTTCCTTCTTCGGGGGGCGTTTACGTCATTTCCAAAGGTTCCCAAAATCTGTACGCGGGACTGGCAAAGAACCTCAAAAGGCGCCTGCGGCAGCACATTAACGGCAAGCAAATCCAATCAGCCTTTACGTTAAAACTTGCTGCTCATGATTTCCGAAAAACAATTGAGAAGGTGCCTTCGAAAAGCAAGCTTCGTTCGCATAAGGCGTTCAAAAAACTCTATGCTGACACGGCGAGCCGCATAAGGCTCATGAATGCGCGATATGTCGAGGTTGAGAACGCGAAGCTTCGCATTGTTTTGGAAGTGTTTGCGGGCGTGACGTTTAATACCAGATGGAATGATTTTAATGGGCGAGGGACGCTGTGAGATCCGCCGTTCTCGTCTTTCCCGGCATCAATCGCGAGCGCGATATGGCGCGCACGCTGAAGATCGTGTCGGGCAATGAGACCGCGATGGTCTGGCATGCCGACACGGCTTTGCCCGCCGGCACCGATCTCGTGGTCATTCCCGGCGGCTTTTCCTACGGCGACTATCTGCGCTGCGGTGCCATCGCCGCGCGCAGCCCCATCATGGACGCGGTGCGCGCGCACGCCGCGAAGGGCGGGCTCGTGCTCGGGGTCTGCAACGGCTTCCAGATCCTGTGCGAGTCCGGCCTGTTGCCGGGCGTCCTGATGCGCAACCAGCAGCTCAAGTTCATCTGCCGCGATGTCTATCTGCGCGTCGAACGCTCCGACACGCCGTTCACCCGCGGCTACAATGCCGGCCAGGTGATCCGCGTGCCGGTCGCCCATGGCGAGGGCAATTACATTGCCGATGGCGAGACCATTGCGCGGCTGGAAAGCGAGGGGCGGGTGCTGTTCCGCTATGCCTCGCCGGACGGCATCATCGATCCGGACTGGAACCACAACGGCGCGATCAACGCCATCGCCGGCATTCTCAACGCGCGCGGCAACGTGCTCGGCATGATGCCGCATCCGGAAAATCACGTCGAACGCATCATCGGCTCGACCGACGGGCGCGGCCTGTTCGCCGGGCTGGTGCAGCATTTCGACAAGGCGGCATGACTTGTTACCTCTCCCCGCGTGCGGAGAGAGGTCGGACCGCATCCGAAGTCGGATGTTTCCGACTTCGGTATTCTAATTTGGTCGAACTCGGAAACATCCGAGTTCGACGCGGTCCGGGTGAGGGGGCGTTGACAAGCACTCGTGGCTCGCGGCCCCTCACCCGGCTCGCGCTTTCAGCGCTCGCCACCCTCTCCCCGCTAAAGCGGGAAGAGGGAACGACCATCATCGACTCGCGGATTTTTCAGTGCTGCGCAACGAACCCAAAATCACCCCCGAGCTCGTCGCCGAGCACGGGCTCAAGCCCGACGAATACCAGCGTATTCTGGAGCTGATCGGCCGCGAGCCGACGCTGACCGAGCTCGGCATCTTCTCGGCGATGTGGAACGAGCATTGCTCCTACAAATCCTCGAAGGTGCATCTGCGCACCCTGCCGACGCAGGCGCCGTGGGTGATCCAGGGGCCGGGCGAGAATGCCGGCGTGATCGACATCGGCGACGGGCTTGCGGTGGTCTTCAAGATGGAGAGCCACAACCACCCGAGCTACATCGAGCCCTATCAGGGTGCGACCACCGGCGTCGGCGGTATCCTGCGCGACGTGTTCACCATGGGCGCGCGGCCGATCGCCTGCCTGAACGCGCTGTCCTTCGGCGACCCCAGCCATCCGAAGACACGGCATCTGGTGTCCGGCGTCGTCGCCGGCATCGGCGGCTACGGCAATTCATTTGGTGTTCCGACGGTGGGCGGGCAGACGCGTTTCCACACCCGCTATGACGGCAACAATCTGGTCAACGCGATGGCGGTCGGGCTGGCGCGCAGCGACTCTATTTTCTATGCGGCCGCCTCCGGCGTCGGCATGCCGATCGTCTATCTCGGCTCCAAGACCGGGCGCGACGGTATTCACGGCGCCTCGATGGCCTCGGCCGAGTTCGGCGCGGACGCTGAGGAGAAGCGCCCGACCGTGCAGGTCGGCGATCCCTTCGCCGAAAAGCTGCTGCTCGAAGCCTGCCTCGAGATCATGCAGAAGGATTGCGTGATCGCGATCCAGGACATGGGCGCGGCCGGGCTCACCTGTTCGGCGGTGGAGATGGGCGCCAAGGGCGATCTCGGCGTCACGCTCGATCTCGACCGCGTGCCGACGCGCGAGACCGGCATGAGCGCCTACGAGATGATGCTCTCGGAAAGCCAGGAGCGCATGCTCATGGTGCTCAAGCCGGAGAAGGAGAAGGAGGCGGAAGACATTTTCCGCAAATGGGGGCTCGATTTCGCCATCGTCGGCGAGACGACGCCGAGCAAGCGCTTTGTCATCAGACATGGCGGCGAGGTGATGGCCGACCTGCCGATCAAGGAACTCGGCGACGAGGCGCCGGTCTACAACCGTCCCTTTGTCGAAAGCCCGAAGCTGCCGGTGATCAAACCGGGCGACGTGAAAGCGCCGATGTCGGCTGCCGACGCGCTGCTGAAGCTGGTCGGCACGCCCGATCTCTGCTGCAAGCGCTGGGTGTGGGAGCAGTACGACCACATCATTCTCGGCAACACCGTGCAGCGGCCGGGCGGCGACGCCGCGGTGGTGCGCGTCGAGGAGGGGCCGAAGGGCCTCGCCATGACCACCGACGTGACGCCGCGCTATTGCGAGGCCGACCCGTTCGAGGGCGGCAAGCAGGCGGTGGCGGAGGCCTATCGCAATCTCTCGGCGGTCGGCGCGCTGCCGCTCGCGCTCACCGACAATCTCAATTTCGGCAATCCGGAGAAACCGGACATCATGGGCCAGTTCGTCGGCTGCGTGCGCGGCATCGCCGAAGCCTGCAAGGCGCTCGACTTCCCGGTCGTGTCCGGCAACGTGTCGCTCTATAACGAGACCAACGGCCGCGCGATCCTGCCGACGCCGACCATCGGCGGCGTCGGCCTGCTTGCTGATTTTACCAGGTCGGTGACGCTCGCATTCAAGAACGAGGGCGACGTCATCGCGCTTGTCGGGGCGACCGCCGGCTGGCTCGGCCAGTCGCTCTATCTGCGCGACATTTGCGGACGCGAGGAGGGCGCGCCGCCGCCCGTCGATCTGGCGGCCGAACGGCGCCATGGCGAGGCCGTCCGCGAACTGATCGCGGCGCAACGGATCAACGCCGCGCATGACATCTCCGACGGGGGTCTGCTGGTGGCGCTTGCCGAAATGGCGATGGCATCGGGCCGCGGCGCGCGGCTTGACGCGGATACCGGCGCCATGCCGCCGCCTGCCTTCTGGTTCGGCGAGGACCAGGCGCGCTATGTCGTGACGATCCCGCCGGCGCAGGCCGACGATGTGCTGGCGCGGCTTCGCGCGCGCGAGGTGGTCGTGCGCACGCTCGGAACGGTGACCGGAACCGCGCTCGTGATCGCGGGCGAAACGCCGCTCCCGGTCGCCCGCCTGCAGGCCGCGTTCGAGGGCTGGCTGCCCGCCTACATGGCGGGGCCGGCCACCTGAGCGTGCGCCGGTCAGAGCGCGAAAATTGAACGGTCCCGTTGCGGCGCCGACCCGGTCAGGGGCGGGCGCTGCATGTCGGGCCGATGTTCGTTGAGGCTCATGCTGCGCTTTTGCAGGTTGACGTGTTCTTTCATGAGCGCCTCAACACGGGCGCCTTGCCGCCATTCAAGCGCCTCGGTGATGGCATGATGCTGCCGGTGCGCGTGATACAGCAGATCGAAAATCTCGTTCTTGCTCTTGTTGTCGAATGCGATTGTGCTCGGCGTCAGGAACGGGACGCGGTGAAGCCTGGCGATCAGGTCACTGATGATACTGTTGTCGACGGCTTCGATGATCGCCCGGTGAAAGCGCTCGTTCATCCTGCCGTAATGAATCTCGTCGCTGTTCTCCAGGCGCCGCCGCGCAAAGAGCGCATCGCCCTCCTCGAGACATTCGCGCAGCGTATGGAGCAGGGTGTGTGCGACGCCGCGCTCGGTGAGCAGCCGCGCCGCCATTCCCTCAAGCGCGGCGCGAATGTCGAGTGCGGTGACGATTTCGTTGATCGTGAAGACGCGGACGGCGTAACCGCGCCGGCCGGCGGGAGCGAGCAGGCCTTCTTCGGCGAGCGCCGGCAGCGCCTGGCGCACCGGGGTTCGCGACAGGCCGAGCTGCTGCGCCACGACCGCTTCCGGCACGCGTTGTCCGGGGGCGAGTTCACCGCGCAGGATCATTTCGCGAATTCGCAAAGTGGCTTGCAGTTGCTGACGCATGTCGTGGTCCGTGGGTCAGGCCAAGATTAGCGTTGGGATCCGGAAATGCAATACCGGATCCCAAATAATCGAATTTACCGCTGCGACGCGCGCGAGATTCGTTTGTTTGACTCGCATTGGATCCCGAATATCATCCGTCGGCAAAACGCGCCTAACGCGAGCGCCAGCGCCGGGCTGGTCCAAGGGGAGGACATCATGCGATTCAAGCTGCCTCGATGCGTCGTCACGGTCGCTGCCGCCTGGGCACTGGTTGCCGGTGCGGCGGCGAACGCGCAGGAGACCGTGAAGATCGGTGTGATTTTGCCGATGACCGGGCCGTTCCAATCGACCGGCTGGCAGGCCAATGCCGCCATCAATCTCTTTCTCAAGCAGAACGGGAGCCTGGTTGCCGGCAAGAAAATTCAGGTGATTTTGAAGGAAGACGCGGGCGTGGCGGACAATGCGAAGCGCCTGGCCCAGGAACTGATCGTCAATGACCGGGTCCACGTGCTGCTCGGCTTCGGCCTTACTCCGATCGCAATGGCGGTCGCGCCGCTGGCTACCGAAGCCAAGATACCCATGGTGGTCACCGTCGCCTCGACTTCGGCCGTGCTGGATCGCACGCCTTTTGCGGTCCGCACGATCCAGACCATTCCGCAAATCGCCAATATCGTCGGCGGCTGGGCGGCCAGGAACAAGATCAAGAGCGCGGTCACGCTGGTCAGCGACTACGCGCCCGGGCATGATGCCGAGCGATGGTTTGTGCAATCCTTCGAACAAGGTGGCGGCAAGGTCATTGAGCGGCTGCGGGTGCCGCTGGCCAATCCTGATTTTGCGCCGTTCCTGCAACGCGCCCGCGACGCGGCGCCGGAAGCCATTTTTGCTTTCATGCCGGCAGGCGTCGGCGCGATATTTGCCAAGCAGTTCGCCGAGCGCGGGCTTGACAAATCCGGCATCAGGATCGTGTCGATGAGCGATGTCATGGACGATGACATTCTCAACGGCATGGGTGACGCGGTGCTCGGCATTATCACGGGCGGGCCGTATTCGGTTGCGCATCCATCGGAGCACAACAAGAAATTCGTTGCCGCCTTCCGCGCCGCCAACGGAAACCGGCGGCCGAATATCGTCTCTGTCGCGGCCTATGACGGGATGGAATTGATCTTCCGTGCGCTCCAGGCGACCAAGGGGGTGGCGGACGGACCCGTCCTCCTCGAAGCGATGAAAGGGGTCGCGTGGGAGAGCCCGCGCGGTCCGATCAAGATCGATGCGCAGACGCGCGACATTGTTCAAAGCATCTACATGCGCCGTGTCGAGCGCCGCGATGGCGAACTCCACAATATCGAGTTCGAGACCTATCCGGCGATCAAGGATCCGGCGCGTTGACAATGCCGCCAGGACTGCCGGCGAACGTTCGTGCCGAAACAGTCGGCAGCTTTCTGCGTCCCGCCGCGCTGCTGCAAGCGCGGAAGGAGTTCGGCGCGGGGCGGATCAGCGCCGCCACGCTGCACGCGGTGGAAGAGCGCGCCATCCGCGACATAGTCGGTTTGCAGGAGGAGTTGGGGTTTCGGCTGGTCACCGATGGCGAATTCCGGCGCGAGAATTGGTGGATCGACTTCGTCTCAGCCATCCGGGGCGTGGAAATCGTCGAAGGCTCGCAAGCGACGACCTTTGACAAGAACTATGTGCCGCGGCATGTGCGCACGGTCGATCGGCTCGTTGTCGGCGAGCCGATCCTGACCGCCGATTACCGGTTCCTGGCCGGCAGCACGCGACAAGCCGCCAAAGTAACGATGCCGTCGCCGACGCGGATGCATTTTCACGGCGGCCGGCGCGCCATATCGGCGGCGGCCTATCCCGATATCGACCGGTTCTTTTCCGATGTCGCCACGATTTATCAGGCCGAGATCGCGGGTCTGGAAGAGGCCGGCTGCAACCATATCCAGATCGACGACCCGCTGCTCACCTATTTCCTGAGCGACAGGCTGCGCGCTGAAATTATCGCGGAGGGCGACGATCCGGATCGGCGACTTCTGACCTATCTCGAACTGCTCAACCGCTGCGTCGAAAAGCGCAGGCGCACCACCACGGTGGCCATACATCTGTGTCGGGGCAATGCGCGCAGCCAGTGGATGATCGAAGGCGGCTATGATGGCATCGCCGAGCGCTGCTTCTCGCTGCTCGACGTCGACCGCTACCTGCTCGAATTCGACGATCCGCGTTCGGGTTCTTTCGAGCCGCTTCGCTTCATGCCGCGCGATAAGGTCGTCGTGCTGGGGCTGATCACGACCAAGCGACCGCAGCTCGAGGACAAAAATGCGGTGTCGCGCCGGATCGAGGAGGCGATGCGCTTTGTCGACCTGGACAGGCTCGCGATCAGCCCGCAATGCGGGTTCGCCAGCGTCGTCGAGGGAAATGAAATCACCGCGTCGGACCAGCGCGCCAAGCTGGAGCTGGTCGTAAGCGTCGCCCGGCAGGTCTGGGGCGCAGCTTGATTGCACGCTTGATGCCGGCGCGCTTGCCGCAAGGCGGGCGAGCGCTGCGCGCACGGGCGCGCCGGCGACGCGGGCCAAAGCGGGATGACTTTTCTTCGAATCGCCGTCCCGCTTTGGCTCGTTGTTTGAAGCGTGATCTTTTCCGAAAACCGCTTCGCACTTTTCCGGATCGTGCTTTCACGCGCGTCCGGTCGCGCGCGAATGGCGCGCCGGATGCGCACCGCGGGCCGGATGCCCGGCGTCGGCTCGGGCATAATCCGTTCGGATTGAATCGGACCGCGCACGCGATTTATTGTTTTTCGCGCGATCTTGCGCCGAACCGGCGACTGTCTTGATTGTCAAGGCTTCAGGGGCATTTCTTGGAATAGTCGGTTGCCTTTGACGAGCGCATTTGCGGTGACGAGTAGCTTTCGAGCGATAGCGATGAGGGCGACTTTT
>WBUW01000128.1 GCA_008933495.1 Pseudorhodoplanes sp. | reverse complement strand
GCCGATATTGCAAAAATGTCATGCCGCATCAGCGGCTCGCCGCCGGACAGGATGAGCACGGGCACACCGAACGATTTCAGGTCGTCCATGACACAAAAGACTTCCGCCGTCGTGAGCTCGCCGGGCGAGGCGAAGTCACCGGAGATCGAATAGCAGTGCTTGCAGGCAAGGTTGCAGCGACGAATGAGGTTCCAGATCACCACCGGGCCGGCCGGCGGGCGGCGGCGTTGCGCCGGCGCCGGATCGAGCGCCTCTTTCAGATAATGGCTCAGTCGGAACACAGGCGCCTCCCGAATTCACGCGGCAATGCGCAAGCCTGTCTTTTTCAGGATACGGGTCGAGAACAACACGTCATGGCCACGGCAGGACGCGCCGAGCAGCTCGGCGATGCGCGCAACCTTGTCCTGCACCTCGGCGCGCGAACGGCCGTGAACCATCGCGAACAGATTATACGGCCAGAACGGCAGATGCCGCGGCCGCTCGTAGCAATGCGTGACGAAATCAAGCGCTCCGATACGCGGCCCTGCCTGATCGATCGCATCGTCAGCGACGTCCCAGACCGACATGCCATTGGCGGTGAGGCCGAGCGCGTAATGATTGGGAATGACGCCGATACGCCGTATCGCGCCGCTCGCGAGCAGGCGTTGCAGGCGGGCAATGGCCTCCTCCTCGTCGACCCCCGCGGTTCTCGCGACCGCGGCATAGGGCTTCTCGACCAGAGGCAATCCGGTCTGGGTGGCGGCAATGATGCGGCGGTCGATTTGATCGAGCATGGTCATACATCCACTCGAAAGCCCACGAAGAATTCGCGCGTCTTGGGCATCGGATAGACCTTCAAGCCGGTCTCAGCTTCGATCTGTGCAATTACGCCGGCGACAAGCGCCGGCTTCTCCGCCGATATGACAAACCACATATTGAGCTCATGCGCGCGCTCGTAATTGTGGGCGACCTCCGGATGCGCGTTGACGATGTCCGCCACCGCATCGATGCGCCGCGGCGGGACCGCCATCGCACACAGGCATACCGCGCCGCCGAGCCGTTCGGCGTTCCAGAGCGGTCCGAAACGGCTGATACGGCCCGCTTCGAGCAGGCCGCCGATCGCATCGATGATTTCGCCTTCGCTCAGGCCGAGTTCGGCGCCGGCGTCGCGAAAGGGCTGGCGGGTGAGCGGAAAGCCGCCCTGCAAGCCATTGATGATTGCCTGTTCAGTCGGATTGCGGCTTCGGGTCAATGCAGTCCTCCTGCGCCATGGAAGTATGATGCGCCGCGCTGTTTGAAACAGCGGGTCGAAAACAAGACGTGCTGTGGACGATCTTCGGTTCCGGCGGAATGATTGAGCGACTGGATGATGGCGCGCGCCTGCTCGCGGGTCTTGGCATGAACCATGCAAAACAGGTTATACGGCCAATCCGGCAGACGACGCGGACGCCGGTAACACAGGCTGATACGGGAATCGCGGACGAACATGCCGGCGATCGCGTCGATCCGATCATCCGGCAAATCCCAGACGGCCATCGCATTCGCCATATAGCCGAGCGCACGGTGACGTACGACGCAGCCGAGCCGGCTGACAATTCCGCACGCGATCAGCCTTTGCAGCCGGCCGATCAGGTCGTTCTCGGCAATCCCGATCCGCCCGGCGACGTCGCCATAGGGACGCACCACAAACGGCAAGCCGTTTTCGATGGCCGCGAGCAGCGCGCGATCGAGCACATCGGGGGCGCCGTCGGCGGGGATCTGACGCGGCACCGGTTCGTGCTTGCGTTCGCCGGAGAGCGGAAATCCAAGATCGATATGATAGGCGCGGAGCAACGGCAGATCGAGGACCGCAAGCCCCGTCTGTTCGGAGATCCGCGCGAGCGTTTGCGCCATGGTATCCGTATCAGGCGCGGTCACCACAAACCAGAGATTGAAGGCGTGCGTGCGCTCATAATTGTGATTGACGCCGCGTTCGGCGTTCACCTGCGCGGCGACCTCCGCAAGCCGCTCCGGCGGGACCCGCATCGCCGCCAACGTGCTCGCGCCGACCGTCCGCGGCGTGATCACGGCGCCGATCCGCGATATCACGCCGGCTTCCTGCAGGTTCCGGAAGGTCTCGACGGTCGCGGCTTCGTCGAGCCCAAGCGGCGCGCCGGCGGCGGCGAACGGACGCGCGACCAGCGGAAAATTCCGCTGCCAGCGGTCGATCAGCGCCAGTTCCTGCGCGCTCGGGGTCACTGGCCGATCCTTGTCGCACGCGCTGTGAAGAAGATGCCGGACGGTGCTTTTGCCTCGATCTCCGCTTTCTTCGCGAAGGTCGTGGCATCGTAAATCTGCACCTTGTTTGCATCGCGGACCGAGACCCACACCTCGTGGCCGCGCGGCGTAAACTCCATATGCAGGACGGCCGGACCCGGCTTGAAACGATGCACGACCTTGAGCGTCATCGTGTCGACCACGTCGATCGTGTCGTTCAGCGGATGGGCGAAATTGACCCAGACATGGCGGCCGCCCGGGCGCACGACGGCGAAGACCGGCTGGCCGTAGGTGGCGACGCGTCCGACCTCGCGGAATTCCTGCTTGTCGATGGCGATCAGCTCATGGCGGCCGATCGCCGGGATCAGCATGAGATCGCCGGCCGCGGCCCAGCCCTCGAAATGCGGCATCTTGTACACCGGCAGCCGCTCTTCGCCGCGACCGTAATTGTCAAGAATGCGGCGCGCGCGCAGCGGTTCCTGCCAGAGATCGACGTGAACCACTCCGTCTTCCCCGAACAGGCCGGCAAGATAATGCCGGCCGTCGGGCGTGACATTGCCGTCATAAGGCAGCTTTCCGATGCCCGTCAGCTTGTCGATGCGTGGTGTCGCCCCGCCGGGAAACCCGATCACCCAGATTTCGCCCGCATCATAGAGCGCGTACATGAAGCGGCGCCCCGGGATATCGACAAGGCCGACGGTCTTGGATGCCCGGCCGTCGGTGCCGAGTGCGGGAATATCGGCGACCTGCGAAAGCGTGCGCGCGTCAAAAACCCGCACTCCGCCGGGCTCATAGTTCGACACCGCCACCAGTTCGCCGTCGTCGGAGATTGCCCCGCCAATCGCGTTGCCGCCCTGGACGATTCGCTTGGTCACCGCCGCTGCAAGCAGATCGATCTTGCTCAGGCCGCCATCGCGACCGAAGACGAACGCATGACGCTGATCCGGCGAAAAAACCACCGACGCATGCGAAAGGTCGCCGAGATTGTCGACCCGGCCAATAGCCGCGCGCGCGGTGGTGTCGACAATCAGGACGGAGCCGGAGGCGCGTTCGATCACCACGCCGAGTGTCCCGGTGCCGCGCATTTCGACGGCATCGGCGGGGGCCGCCGCCGCAATCAGAACAGCGACAGCGATCACGGCGAGCCATTGCCTCATCGCAAGGTTCCTCGCTTGAGGAGGTCGGCGATCCAGCGTGCCTCGTCTTCGGACATCAACGCACGCCATCCCGGCATGGGCGTACCGGGCACACCGTTAAGGATGATGGAGGTGAGTTGATCGCGGTTCCATTGCCCGAGGTGCTCGGCCGTCAGCGGCTTCCCAAGCCCGCCTTTCAGCGTCAGACCGTGACAACCGCCACAATCCTGGCGCACCAGATGGGTCAGCTTTTCCGTGTCCGGGGAGCGTTCCGAGGCCGCGGCCGCAGCGACAGCGAGGCCGAACATCAGGATGGCGCTAGGCCACCACCGCCATGTCGAGCTCGTCACGCACATCGTCCGTCCTGTCATCCCGCCTGGCCATCGCCGCGACTTGACCGATGATGAAGAGCACCGGGCCGTCGAAACCTGTTGCCCGTGCAACCGCTGGCAATTCGACTAGTGAAGCGTAAACTCGCCGCTCGCGCGGCGTCGTGCCTTGACATACCGCAATCGCCGGCGTGTCGCCGGGTAGTCCGTGACGGATCAACTCGCGCGCGATTTCCTCAATATTGGCAAGGCCCATATAAACCACGAGCGTGGTGCCGGGATCGGCAAGGCTGGCCCAGTCCAGGTCCAGCGGCGCGCCCGCACGGCAATGCCCGGTCACGTAGCGCACCCCGGTCGCAAGCCCACGGTGGGTCAGCGGCACGCGTGCGGACGCGGCACAGCCCTGCGCCGCGGTGATGCCCGGAATGACCTCATAGGGGATGGCTGCCTTTTCCAGTTCGATCGCCTCTTCGCAACCACGCCCGAAGATAAAGGGATCTCCGCCCTTCAGGCGCACCACCGTGCGTCCCAAACGTGCAAGTCGGACGAGCAGCCGATTGATTTCATCTTGCGGGACAGGATGGTGGCCGGCTTTCTTGCCGACATCGATGCGGGCAGCACCCTTGGGTGCAAGGGCAATGATCTCCGCGGGTACCAGCAGGTCATAGACGACGATATCCGCCGCCGCGATCACCCGCGTCGCCTTGAGCGTCAGGAGTTCCGGATCACCCGGACCGGCACCGACCAGATAGACCTTGCCGACGCTCATCGCAAAATTCCCTGCCGCTCAAGGCTTGCTTCAGCGAGCGCGACACCGGTGCGTTCCAGCGTCGCGCCCGTTGATGCGGTCAGTAGACGTCCTTTCTGGTGTTATAGACGTTGAATTTTCCGGTCGGCGTCACGAGACGCTTGTCGCGGATCACCGCTTTCAGCTTAAGCGTTTTGTCGTCGACAACCACGATGGCCGATTCCTGCGCCTTCGAGTTCCAGACCGAGAACCAGATTTCAGTGCCTTCCCGGTTGAATTCGCCCTGAACCACGCGGCGCTGCCCCTCGGAGATACCGGACCATTGACCGATCGGCAGCGTCTTGAATTCCGGCTTCTCCTTTGTCAGGTCCTTGATCTTGAAGACCGCGACGGAGGAGGAAATCTCGGCGTCAGGGTTGAGCGGGGTATCGACATAAATGTGCTCAGATTTCGGATGGGTCTTGATGAACAGCGACCCGCCGCCCTGCCCGTCGAATTTCTGCACCACCTTCCAGGCACTCTGCTTGTTCTTCACCGGATCGGTGCCGATCAGCGAGATCACTTCGTCGCCGAGATGGCTCGTGGCCCAGACCGGCCCATATTTCGGATGATTGAAGTTCGCACCACGACCCGGATGCGGAGTCTTGCCGCCGGACGGAATGACGCTGACGAGCTTGCCGTCCTTGGTGTCGACGACAGCCACCTTGTCGCGGGCATTCGCGGCCACCAGGAAGTAGCGGCCACTGCGATCGAACCCACCATCGTGCAGGAAGCGCTCCGCTTCGATCGCCGTGACCTTGAGGTTCTTGATGTCCGTGTAGTTGACCATCAGGATCTGGCCGGTCTCCTTCACATTGACGACGAATTCCGGATTGTAATGAGATGCCACGATCGAGGCGACGCGCGGTTCGGGATGATATTCCTGCGTATCGTAGATCATGCCGCGTGTAGCAACGACTTTCAGCGGCTCAAGCGTCGCGCCATCCATAATCACGAATTGCGGCGGCCAGTACGAGCCGGCGATCGCGTACTTGTCCTCGTAGCCTTTGAATTTCGAGGTCTCGACCGACCGCGCTTCCGTCCCGACCTTGAGCTCGGCGACTGTCTGCGGCGGATCCATCCACAGATCGATCAGGTTGATCTTGGCATCGCGGCCGATCGTGAACAGATAGCGGCCGGAAGCCGACATGCGCGAGATATGCACGGCATATCCGGTCATGATCACATGCTCGATCTTCTTGGTCGCGCCGTCGATCAGCGCAATTTCGCCCGAATCGCGCAGCGTCACCGAGAACAGATTGTCGATATCGAGCTTGTTCAGTTGGCGGGTCGGCCGCTTGTCGACCGGAACAATGACTTTCCAGGTCGCCTTCATCTCCTTCAGTCCGAATTCCGGCGGCTGCGCCGGCTCGTTGAGGAGATAGCGCGCCATCAACGAGACCTCGTTCTCTTTCAGGTCGCCGGAAGTGCCCCAATTCGGCATTCCGCCGGGAGACCCATAGGTGATGAAGTCGCGCAGATATTCAAAGCCGAGCTTCTTGGTAAGGTCCGGCGTCAGTGCCTTGCCGGTTGCGCCCTTGCGCAGCACGCCATGACAGCCGGCGCAGCGCTCGAAATAGATCCGGCTGGCCAGATCGAATTCCGCCTTGGACAGCACCGGATCGCCCGGTTTCGCGCCTGGCTGTTCGACCGGCTTTTCGCCCAGCACGTCAAGGCTCGGCTGGTATTGGCCGCCGGGTGTCGTGCGGTGCTGCTGCAAGTCCGCCGGCGAAGGTTTCGGCTGCGCCTGCTGCGCGAACGCGGTTGGCATGCCAATAACGAACAACGACGCGGTCGCCGCTCCACTCAAGAGTGCAACCATATGGCCCACGCGATTTCGCATGACAGCTTCTCCATCTCTCGGCCGGAAAAAACAGTTCAGAAATCTTGATGATTCAGTGCAAAAATGCATTGACTTTCGTCAAGGAGCGTTGCTTGCAGTTCTTATTTAAGGTGCTCAGCGACCCTCAGAGGGCCGACAGCGTTGCGCAGCATTCATTCAGCGCGAGCAAGATGGGGCATACGTTTCAGCGTCGTGCTCGCTGCTGTTGCCGGGCTGGCCGATCCGGTTCCAGCGGCCGACCTCTCCATCGCGACCGAGTTTTTTCGCTCACGCGAGCCCGTCACCGTCGAAACGGCGCATGGCCAGCCGCCCGCCGCCGCCATTCGTTCGCATGACGGCCGCCTGCTGGGCTACGCGTTTTCGACGCGCGACGTTTCAGGCTCCGTCGGCTATTCGGGGCGGCCACTCGACATTGTCTCCGCCGTCACGCCCGACGGAATCATTGCCGGCGCCCGCCTGGTCGCCCATGAAGAGCCGATCCTCGTAATCGGCATTCCGCGGGAAGCGCTTATCGCGTATGTCGCGAATTTCAGGGGATACGACGTTCGCTCCGATTCCGGTTTGCGGACCTCGGGCCCCGGCAGCCGGCCGCACGCGGTTGCCGGGGCGACTATTACCAGCACCGTGATCCATGACGCGATTTTGCGCTCAGCCAGGGCGGTGTTGCGCACCCGCATGGCCGTGTCGGGCGAGCGTGCGCGGCTCGACCGCGAGACCCGGCAGATCATGACCTGGCCGGAGCTTGCTTCGGAGGCAAGCGTCCGCCGTCTGCAAATTTCGCGCGGCGAGGCAGCGCAGATGCTCGGCACGCGCGAGCTTGAGCCGGACAAGCCGTTCATCGATCTTTGGCTCGCGCTCGCCACCCCCCCGCCGGTCGGCGAGAGCCTGCTCGGGCGGCGGACCTATGAATCGGAATTGGCGCAGATCGGCCCCGACGACGACCTCATCGTGATCGGCGCTTCGGGGCTCTATTCGTTCAAGGGCACGGCGTGGCGCCGCTCCGGATTGTTCGAACGCGTGGAGATCGTACAGGGCGAACGAACCATCCCGCTGCGCACCGAAATGCACACCAGCCTTGATCGTTTCCAGGCCGCCGCGGCGCCGGAATTCCGCGAAATCGGGGTGTTCCGAATTCCCCGTCCGACCGGCTTTGACCCGACCGCGGCGTTTCGGCTCGATCTGTGGCTGACCGCCGACCCGCTGACACGGGCCGCAACCGCCAAGGTTTCACTCCCCTACC
>WBUW01000127.1 GCA_008933495.1 Pseudorhodoplanes sp. | reverse complement strand
GAAGAGGCCCGCGAAAAGGTGGCCCGTCTGGTCGCGGCCGACGCCGCCGGGGTCACATTTACCTCGGGCGCGACCGAGGCCAACGTGCTGGCGCTGCACCCGGCCCTGGAAATCGCCGGCGCGCGCGGGCATCGCGATCGTCTCCTGGTTTCGGCGATCGAGCATGTCTCGGTTCTGCAGGGCGCGCGGTTTCCCGCCGATGCCATCGATGTCATCCCGGTCACCGCTTCCGGTGTCGTCGATTGCGAGGCCTTGCGGCTCCTCCTGGGCAAGACGGAGCGCGCGCTGGTCTCGGTCATGCTGGCCAATAATGAGACCGGCGTCATTCAACCGATTCGCGAGATCGCTGCGATCGTGCATGAAGCGGGCGGCCTGTTGCACGTGGACGCGGTCCAGGGGCCGGGACGGATCGCGGTGAATTTCAAGGCGCTTGGCGCCGACCTGATGTCGCTGTCGGCGCATAAGATCGGCGGGCCGAAGGGCGCGGGCGCCCTGGTGCGCCGGGCGGACCTGCATCTCGCGGCGCCGGTGGTTGCGGCGGGCGGCCAGGAACGCGGCCTGCGCGGGGGAACCGAGAATGTTCCCGGCATTGCGGGTTTCGGCGCCGCTGCCGAAGCGGTTCAACAGTGTTCCGCCGCCGAAACGCCGCTGCTGCACGCTCTGCGCGAGCGGCTGGAGGCCGGCATCCGCGCCACCGCCCGCGAGGCGGTGATTTTCGGCGCCGGCGCCGAGCGGCTGCCAAACACGGTTTTCTTCTCCGCGCCCGGGATGAAGGCGGAAACGGCGGTCATCGCCTTCGACCTCGACGGCGTCGCGGTCTCCTCGGGCGCCGCCTGTTCCTCCGGCAAGGTGCAACCCTCGCATGTGCTGGCCGCCATGGGCGTCGAGCGTTCGCTGGCGCAGGGCGCGGTGCGGGTCAGCCTTGGCGCCACCAGCACGGAAAGCGATGTGGACCAGTTCCTTGCCGCTTGGAAAAAGCTTTCGAAATCATTAGGTAAGGAGCGAACGGGCCTTGCCGCCTAACCTTTCTGCGGGGTGATCGCGCAAGACACTGAACGACCATAACCGACAATCCAACCCACGGTCCTTGAAACCGTGAGGAGAGGGACAAATGCCGGCAGTACAGGAGACCGTCGAGCAGGTTCGCCGCATCGACGTTGATCAATACAAGTACGGGTTCGAGACACCGATCGAATCCGAGAAGGCCCCGAAGGGTCTGTCCGAAGACATCGTCCGCTTCATCTCGGAAAAGAAGAACGAGCCGCAATGGATGCTGGACTGGCGGCTTGACGCCTACCGGCGCTGGCTGACCATGCGCGAGCCGGCCTGGGCGCGCGTGTCCTATCCGAAGATCGACTTCCAGAACATCTACTATTATGCCGCGCCGAAGAAGTTCAAGGCGCCGAAGTCGCTCGACGAGGTCGATCCGGAAATCCTGCGCACCTACGAAAAGCTCGGCATTCCGCTGCGCGAGCAGGAAATCCTCGCCGGCGTCGTGCGCGAGGACGGTTCTACGCCGTCGAAGGTCGCGGTCGACGCGGTGTTCGATTCGGTATCGGTCGCCACGACCTTCAAGGAGGAGCTGAAGAAGGCCGGCGTGATCTTCATGCCGATCTCGGAGGCCCTGCGCGAGCATCCCGAGCTCGTGCGCCGATATATCGGCACCGTCGTGCCGGTGACCGACAATTTCTACGCCACGCTCAATTCGGCGGTGTTCTCCGACGGCTCCTTCGTCTATGTGCCGGCGGGCGTGCGCTGCCCGATGGAATTGTCGACCTACTTTCGCATCAACGAGAAGAATACCGGCCAGTTCGAGCGCACCCTGATCATCGCCGACAAGGGCTCCTACGTCAGCTA
This sequence comes from Pseudorhodoplanes sp., assembly GCA_008933495.1. Classification (GTDB taxonomy): domain Bacteria; phylum Pseudomonadota; class Alphaproteobacteria; order Rhizobiales; family Xanthobacteraceae; genus Pseudorhodoplanes. The sequence continues at coordinate 5,800 of WBUW01000127.1, read as the reverse complement.
CCTCGAGGGCTGCACCGCCCCGCAGCGCGACGAGAACCAGCTCCATGCCGCCGTCGTCGAGCTGATCACGCTCGACGATGCCGAGATCAAGTATTCGACGGTGCAGAACTGGTATCCGGGCGACAGCGAAGGCAGGGGCGGCGTCTACAATTTCGTCACCAAGCGCGGCGATTGCCGCGGCCGCAACGCCAAGATTTCCTGGACGCAGGTCGAGACCGGCTCCGCCATCACCTGGAAATATCCGAGCTGCATCCTGCGCGGCGACAATTCGCGCGGCGAGTTCTATTCGATCGCGATTTCGAACGGACACCAGCAGGTCGATTCCGGCACCAAGATGATCCATCTCGGCAAGAACACGACCAGCCGGATCATCTCCAAGGGCATCGCGGCCGGCAAGTCGCAGAACACCTATCGCGGTCTCGTCTCCGCCCACCGCAAGGCGACCGGCGCGCGCAATTTCACCAATTGCGACTCGCTCCTGGTCGGCGACAAGTGCGGCGCGCACACCGTGCCCTATATCGAGGCCAGGAATTCCTCGGCCGTGTTCGAGCACGAGGCGACCACTTCGAAGATTTCCGCGGACATGCTGTTCTATTGCCGCCAGCGCGGGCTGTCGGCGGAGGAGGCGACCGCGCTCGTCGTCAACGGCTTCGTCAAGGACGTGCTGCAGCAATTGCCGATGGAGTTCGCCGTCGAGGCGCAGAAGCTGATCTCCATCTCGCTGGAAGGGAGCGTCGGATGAGCATCGACCGCCAGTCACTGCGTGCGGAAGCCGCAGCCTGCCTCGGCCAGAACAAGCCGGCCGGCGAGCTGGTCGACTGCGTGGCGCGCAGCTTTCCCGATCTCGAAGTCTTTCGGGAAAACGACGACCTGATCATCCGCGGCGGCACGCGCTTCCTGCTGGTGCGGCGGGCCGGGTCCGACCGCTTTTGCGTGACCGAGAATGTTGCCGTGCCGTCCACCAACATGATCGATTCCGGCGGCGGCGCCGAACGCTCGCTGAAGGAATTGATCGACGAAATTTCCGCCATTGGGCAATAGCTGGAACCTGTCATGTTGCTTGAAATCAAGAATCTGCACGTTGAAATCGACGGCAAGAAAATCCTCAACGGCCTCGATCTGGCGATCGAGCAGGGCAAGGTGCACGCCATCATGGGCCCGAACGGCTCGGGCAAGTCCACGCTCGCCTATGTGCTCGCCGGCAAGGAGGACTACGCGGTCACCGAGGGCGACATTCTCTTCAACGGAGAAAGCGTGCTCGACCTCGATCCGGACGAGCGCGCGGCCAGGGGCCTGTTCCTCGCCTTCCAGTATCCGATCGAGATTCCGGGCGTGGCCACCATGACCTTCCTGCGCACCGCGCTCAACGCCCAGCGCAAGGCGCGCGGCGAGGGCGAATTGAGCACGCCGGACTTCCTCAAGCGCGTGCGCGAGGCCGCCGGCAAGCTTGAAATCAACCAGGACATGCTGCGCCGCGCGGTCAATGTCGGCTTCTCCGGCGGCGAGAAGAAGCGCAACGAGATCTTGCAGATGGCGATGCTGGAACCGCGCCTTGCCGTGCTCGACGAGACCGATTCCGGCCTCGACATCGACGCGCTCAAGATCGTGTCCGAGGGCGTCAACCGCCTGCGCTCGCCGGAGCGCGCGTTCATCGTGATCACGCACTATCAGCGGCTGCTGGACTATATCGTGCCGGACGTGGTGCACGTGCTCTCGCGCGGCCGCATCGTGAAGACCGGCGGCAAGGAACTCGCGCTGGAGCTGGAAGCGTCCGGCTACGCGCAATACCAGAGCGAGGCGGCCTGAGATGAATGTGGAAATCCGCCAGATGCGGACGGCGGCCGAGCAGGCGCTCGCGGATGCGTTTGCGCGCCACAAGGACCGGCTTGCCAAACCGGCCGCGATCGGCGCCTTGCGGGAGGCGGCCTTTGCACGGTTCGAGGCGAGCGGGCTGCCGCACCGCCGCGTCGAGGAATGGAAGTATACCGACCTGCGCGCGCTCATGCGCGAGGCGGTTCCGCTCGCCGCCCCGCCCGACACGAACGAGCGCGCGCGGGCGCGGGAGGCCGGGCGGTTTATCGACGAAGCCGGGGCGCGGCGCATCGTATTGGTGAACGGAGTGTTCGCGCCGGAGCTCTCCGACCTGTCCGACCTCGATCCGGGGCTGACCATCGGCGCGCTCGCCGACCGGCTTTCGCGCGCGGACGGAGCGGTGCCGGGCGCGCCAGGCGCGCTCGACGAGGACACGGCGGTGTCGCTCAACACCGCCTTCATGGGCGACGGCGCCGTGATCGCGGTCGCGCCGGGCGCGACGATCGGGCGTCCGCTGCACATCGTTTCGGTGGTGACGGCGGCATCGCCCTGCGCCGTCTTTGCGCGTTCGCTGGTCGATATCGGCAACGATGCGCAGATGACGCTGATCGAAAGCCACGAAGGGCCCGCGGACCTTGCCTACCAGGTCAACAGCGTCCTGCAGCTCGCCGCCGGCGACAAGGCGCGGCTCGATCATGTCAAGGTCGTGCGCGAGGGCGGCCGGGCGCTGCATATCGGCACGCTGATGGCTACGGCCGGCGCCGACGCCGCTCTCAACACGTTTGTCTTCACCGTCGGCGGCGCGGTCGTGCGCAATCAGCTTGCGATCGTGCTCAACGGCGAACGGACCGAGGCCCATGTCGGCGGCGCCTCGCTGCTGCGCGGGAGCCAGCACGCCGACAACACGCTCGTCGTCGATCATGCGGTGCCGCATTGCACGAGCCGGGAAGTCTTCAAGTCCGTGGTTGACGGCGACGCCCGCTCGGTTTTCCAGGGCAAGATTGTCGTGCGCCCGAACGCGCAGAAGACCGACGGCAAGATGGCGGCCCATGCCTTGCTGCTGTCCGAAAGCGCCGAAGCCGATGCCAAGCCGGAGCTTGAGATTTTCGCCGACGACGTCGTCTGCGGCCATGGCGCGACCGCGGGCGCGCTCGACGGCGAGTTGCTGTTTTATCTCAAGGCGCGCGGCATTCCGCAAAAGCAGGCCGAGGCGCTGATGATCGAGGCGTTTGTCGGGGAAGCGGTCGAGGGAATCGCAAACGGGGCGGTGCGCGAGGCCCTGATGCAGACGGTCTCCGGCTGGCTCGCTGCGCGGGGATGAGATGCTGACAGCGGTTGACGGAACCTATGACGTTGCTCGCATCCGCGAGGATTTTCCCGCGCTCGCGATGCTGGTTTACGGCAAGCCGCTGGTCTATCTCGACAATGCCGCCTCCGCCCAGAAGCCGAGGGCGGTGCTCGACCGCATCCAGCATGCCTATGCGCACGAATACGCCAACGTGCATCGCGGCCTGCATTATCTCGCCAATGCCGCAACCGAAGCCTATGAGGGCGCGCGCGAGACGGTGGCGAAGTTCATCAATGCGCCGCGCAAGGAAGAGGTGATTTTCACGCGCAACGCCACCGAGGCGATTAACCTCGTCGCCTATACGTTCGGCCGCGAGCGCCTCAAGGATGGCGACGAGATCGTGCTCTCGATCATGGAGCACCATTCCAACATCGTGCCCTGGCATTTCCTGCGCGAGCGGCAGGGCGCGGTCATCAAATGGGCGCCGATCGACAAAGACGGCAATTTCCTGATCGAGGAGTTCGAAAAGCTGCTCGGCCCGCGCACCCGGATGGTCGCCATCACGCAGATGTCGAATGCGCTCGGCACCATCGTGCCGGTCAAGGAGGTGGTGCGGCTTGCGCACGCGCGCGGCATTCCGGTGCTGGTCGATGGCAGCCAGGCCGCCGTGCATGTCGACATCGACGTGCAGGACATCGACTGCGATTTCTTCGTCTTCACCGGTCACAAGCTTTACGGCCCGTCCGGCATCGGCGTGCTCTGGGGCCGCCACGAATTGCTGGCCGCCATGCCGCCCTTCAATGGCGGCGGCGAGATGATCCGCGACGTGTTCGAGGATAATGTGACCTACGGCGATCCGCCGCACCGGTTCGAGGCCGGCACGCCGCCGATCGTGCAGGCGATCGGGCTTGGCGCCGCGATCGACTATGTGAACTCGATCGGCAAGGCGCGCATCCGCGCCCACGAAGACATGCTGGTGCGCTATGCGCACGATCGCCTGCGCGAAATCAATTCGCTGAAGATATTCGGCACCGCGAAGGAAAAGGGTGCGATCGTCTCCTTCGAAATGACCGGCGCGCATCCCCACGATGTGGCGACCATCATCGATCGGTCCGGCGTCGCGGTGCGGGCGGGCACCCATTGCGTGATGCCGCTGCTGAAACGCTACGGCGTCAACGCCACCTGCCGCGCTTCTTTCGCGCTCTACAACACGAAGGACGAGGTGGACGTGCTTGCGCGCGCCCTGATCAAGGCACAGGATTTCTTTTCATGAGCGACGATCCGAAAACCATTGGCGTCACGGCGCCCGAGAATCCGTCCGCGCAGCCTTCGTCCGCGCTTACGCAGGACGAACTCACGCGCCTGACCGACGATATCGTGGCCGCGCTCAAGACCGTCTACGACCCCGAAATCCCGGCCGACGTCTACGAACTCGGCCTGATCTACAAGGTTGACATCAAGGACGACCGCGCGGTCGATGTCGACATGACGCTGACCACGCCGAACTGTCCGGTGGCGGGCGAACTGCCGGTGATGGTGGAGAACGCGGTGGCGAGCGTTGCCGGGGTGGGGCCGGTCAAGGTCAGCGTCGTATGGGACCCGCCCTGGGATCCGAGCCGCATGTCGGACGAGGCCCGCGTCGTGCTCAACATGTGGTGACTTGAGTTTCCGCCCGGCCGGCCCCACATGTCCTGCCGGGCATATTGTGCGATTCAGGCGGTAGCGGATCGACGGCGCAATAGCCGACCGAAGGATTGAGATGGCGATGGCAACGGCACGTCCCCGACCGCAGGTGATGCGACTGACGGAAGCGGCGGCTGCGCGCATCCGCGATCTCATGGACAAATCCGGGCGGCCGGTGGCCGGGCTTCGCATCGGCGTGCGTAACGGCGGTTGCGCCGGCATGGCCTATACGATGGAATATGCCGAGTCGATCAATCCGACCGACGAGGTCGTCGAGGACAAGGGCATCAGAATTCTCATCGATCCCAAGGCGGTGCTGTTCCTGCTCGGCACCGAGATGGACTACAGGACCGACAAGTTGTCGGCGCAGTTCGTGTTCAACAATCCGAACCAGACTTCGGCGTGCGGCTGCGGCGAGTCGGTGCAATTGACCCCGGTGCAGGGCGGGGCGGCGGACGCCGCGACCCATTAGAGCATGATCCCGAAACGGCTGAAGCGGTTTTCGGAAAAGATCATGCTCAAACAAAAAACTAACGCAAGATGACGATTCGGGGAAAAGTCATCCCGCTTTAGGCGCGACCGCTCGCCGGTCTTTTCCCTGTCCGCGCCGATCGCCTGAATTCGCCGGCGGGCGGCAGTCGCAGCCGCCGCGTGGGACGTAGGTCGGGAGATGATCGACGCCGACCATATCCGCGATCTCTTTGCATCGTTCGGTCGCGTGAGCGTGCGGCGCATGTTCGGCGGCGCCGGCATCTATCGCGACGGCACGATGTTCGCGCTTGTCTCCGCCGGAACGATCTACCTGAAAGCGGGCGAGGGCAACGCGGCCGATTTCGACGCCGAGGGACTTGCGCCGTTCAGCTATACCGCGCGCAACGGCAAGCGTGCGGTGATGTCGTATCGGCGGATGCCGGATCGTCTGTATGATGATCCGGAAGAGCTCGCCCGCTGGGCGGCGCGGGCGTTTGCGCAGGCGCAGGGGGCGCGGCAACGCTCGAAGGCCGCGCCCCCTGCGCC
>WBUW01000126.1 GCA_008933495.1 Pseudorhodoplanes sp. | reverse complement strand
TGGTATTATTGTGCACGATCCCGGATCAGCAGCGCTCCGCGCTGCGCCGCGTCCGGGATGACGTCGTGAAGCCAAGAGCATGATCCGGAAAAGTGTGAAGCGGTTTTGGACAAGATCATGCTCAAACAAAGAGCTGAAGCGGGATGACGATTCGAAGAAAAGCCATCCCGCTTTAGCTCTCCGCGCCGCCATTCTTGCCGGCATCGGCGCGCAGCGCGTCCGGCTGCGGCATGGCGATGACGTTGTAGCCGCAATCGACGAAATGGATTTCGCCGGTCACGCCGGTCGAAAGGTCCGACAGCAGATAGAGCCCGGCGCCGCCGAGCTCCTCGAGCGTGACGCCGCGACCGAGCGGGGAGTGCCGCTGCTGGAACGCGAACATGTAGCGGGCATCGCCAATCCCGGCGCCGGCCAGCGTGCGGATCGGGCCGGCCGAGATGGCATTGACCCGGATTTTCTGCGCGCCGAAATCAACCGCCAGATAGCGCACCGAGGATTCGAGCGCCGCTTTCGCCAAGCCCATGACGTTGTAATTGGGCATCGCACGGTCGCCGCCATTGTAGGTCAGCGTCACCATGGCGCCGCCGTTTGGCATCATGGCAGCGGCGCGCCTGGCGGCTTCGGTGAAGGAAAAGCAGGAAATCACCATCGAGCGGACGAAGTTCTCGCGCGAGGAGTCGGCATAGCGGCCTTTCAGTTCGTTCTTGTCGGAAAAGCCGATGGCATGGACCAGGAAATCTAACGAACCCCACTTCCTGCCGATCTCGCCGAAAACCGCATCGACGGAAGTGATATCCTCCACGTCGCACGGCACCAGAAATGACGAACCGGCCTCCTCGGCCAGAGGGATCACACGCTTGAGCAGCGTCTCGCCCTGATAGGTGAAGGCGAGTTCGGCTCCGTGCGCCGCCAGCGTCTTGGCGATCCCCCAGGCAATCGAGTGGTCGTTGGCCACCCCCATGATCAGCCCGCGCTTGCCCTGCATCAGCCCCGGCATGGTCGTCCTCTCCGTCGTCACGCCCGGCCTCATGCCGGGCATCCACGTCCTTTCGCAACCAGAGACGTGGATGGCCGGGGCAAGCCCGGCCATGACACCAATTCATATTCCCGCGTGATTCCGAATTCAATCAAGCATCCAGCCGCTTGAATACGATCGAGGCGTTGGTGCCGCCGAAGCCGAACGAGTTCGACAGCGCGCAGTTGATGCTCACATTGTCCTTCCGCTCACGCACGATCGGCATGTCGGTAAAGGCAGGATCGAGCGTCTTGATGTTGGCGCTCTCGCATATGAACCCGTTGTTCATCATCAACAGCGAATAGATCGCCTCCTGCACGCCGGCGGCACCCAGCGAATGGCCGGTCAGCGACTTGGTCGCCGAGATCGGCGGGCATTTGGCGCCGAACACTTCGCGGATCGCTTCGATCTCCTTGGCGTCGCCGACCGGCGTCGCGGTGGCGTGCGGGTTGATGTAGCCGACCGGCGCCTTGACGTTCGCCAGCGCCATCTTCATGCACCGCACCGCGCCTTCGCCCGAAGGGGCGACCATGTCGTAGCCGTCGGAGGTGGCGCCATAGCCGGCGACTTCGGCATAGATTTTTGCGCCGCGCGCCTTGGCGTGTTCCAGCTCCTCGAGCACGAGCACGCCGGCACCGCCGGCGATGACGAAACCGTCGCGATCGGCGTCATAGGCGCGCGAGGCGCTTTCCGGCGTGTCGTTGAATTTCGAGGACATTGCGCCCATCGCGTCGAACAGAACTGACAAGGTCCAGTCCAGTTCCTCGCAGCCGCCGGCAAAAATCATATCCTGCTTGCCGAGCTGAATGATTTCGGTCGCGTTGCCGATGCAATGATTGGAGGTCGCGCAGGCGGAAGAAATCGAATAATTGACGCCTTTAATCTTGAACCAGGTGGCGAGCGTCGCCGAGGCAGTGGACGACATCGCCTTCGGCACTGCAAAGGGTCCCACGCGTTTGGGGCCCTTGCTGCGCGCGATGTCGGCGGCTTCGACAACGGCGCGGGTGGAAGGGCCGCCCGAGCCCATGATGATTCCGGTACGCGCGTTGGAGATTTCCTTCTCCTCCAGACCGGCATCGCGGATCGCCTGTTCCATCGCAACATGATTCCACGCCGCCCCGCCGCCGAGAAACCGCATGGCGCGGCGATCGACCGCCGTTTCGGCGTCCAGCGTCGGCGCGCCATGAACCTGGCAGCGGAAACCCAGTTCGGCGTACTTCTCGGCCCGCACGATGCCGGATTTGGCTTCGCGCAAACTTGCGAGAACCTCCTGCGTGTTGTTTCCGATGGACGATACGATACCCATCCCCGTCACAACGACCCGCCTCATGCCTGCCTCGCTCTCGTTCAATGGGCGCCGCGCCGGACCCCAATGTCCCAGTTCATCAAACAGCTATCTTACCGTTCGGATCAAAGCTAAGCAGCCCGCCGCGACCCCGAAATACCCCGCGTCCTGAAATCTCCGGAAAAGGTCGGCGCGGCGGGACGGCCGTTGCGCTCCGGTCAGGCGGCGCCCGGCTGCATTGCGGCGGCATCCTTGAACAGGCCGACCTTCAGATCGCTCGCGCGATAGATGATATTGCCGTCCGCCGACAGCCAGCCGTCGGCGATCCCGAGCACGAGCTTGGAGCGCATCACGCGCTTGATTTCGAGGCCATAAATGACCTTCTTCATGCTCGGCAGGACCTGACCGGAAAATTTGAGCTCGCCAAGGCCGAGCGCGCGGCCCTTGCCCGAGGACCCCAGCCAGCCGAGGAAGAATCCCAGCAATTGCCAGAGCGCGTCGAGCCCCAGGCACCCCGGCATGACCGGATCGCCTTTGAAATGGCAGGGGAAAAACCACAGGTCCGGCTTCACCATCAATTCCGCGCGCACCAGCCCCTTGCCGTGCTCGCCCCCCTGCTCCGACAATTCGGAAATCCGGTCGAACATCAGCATGGGCGGCAGCGGAAGCTGCGGACCCTCGGCGAACAACTCGCCCCGTCCACAGGCCAGAAGGTCCTCAAATTCGTAGCTGGGTCGGCGATTTTGCATAAGATCCCCGCGCAAAACGGCCGTCTTTGACCGCACGATGAATTTCCTAACATAGGCCTGCATGGCGGCAAAGCCACGGGACATCAGTACTATAGCTTAGACCTGTTCCCAGTTGCGAAACAGTTGCAAATTGGGCGTTGGCTCCTATAATGTTTCGAATGAAACGATCCGGTTATGCCGGTCGGGGGCTTTTCGTTGGGTCAGGCGGGCGTTTGATGGCACTCCCCAAGACGATGATTTTTTCCACGCCGTTGGAACAATTGTCCGGACCGGGCCGGACGCCGGCGGGCCGCCCGGCCGACCTCAACGGTTGTCCCTGGCATGACGTGAAGGCGATGCTGCGCGATGTCGGTCTTCGCCCCACCCGTCAACGCATGTCGCTTGGCTGGCTGTTGTTCGCCAAGGGCGACCGCCACATCACCGCGGAGATGCTCTACGAGGAAGCGAGCAGGGCCAAGGTGCCGGTTTCTCTGGCGACCGTCTACAACACCCTGCACCAGTTCACCGACGTGGGTTTGCTGCGTCAGGTCGCGGTCGACGGCTCCAAAACCTATTTCGACACCAATGCCTCCGACCATCATCACTTCTTCGTCGAAGGCGAGAACGAGCTGGTCGACATTCCCGGTGCCGAGGTGGTCGTCGGCAAGATGCCGACCGCGCCGGAAGGGTATGAAATCGCCCGCATTGATGTCGTGGTCCGGCTACGCAAGGCCGGCCGCTGACGTTCGCCGCTCTCCTGAGCATCCGCAGCGGCGCCGACACAGCCCTTTCGCCGGTCTGATCCGGGTCAATCGATCTTTTCGTTCGGATAGACGCCCCAGAGGCGCTCCTGCGCAACCCAGCCGTCGAAATCCGTCCCCGAAATCCGGCACCAGCTTCCGGTGCAGGAACGGATCGCGGCAAGGACGCCGGCCTGCAGCCTTGCCTGCATCAGGCACGGATCTTCCGGCCTTGCGCAAAGCGGGACCAGCTCGTCCCTGGGCTTCGGATTGACAATGGCGGTCCGCTTGCCGGTCAGGAGCGAATGATAGACCCAGCCTTCCGCCCCCTCGCCGTCCCGGACCCGCCGCCAGTTTTCGAACTCGGCCGTAATCTCGACCGGCAGGCCGGCGCGCGTAAAAACCCAGGCCACGTCATGATCCTTGGTGGGGCCGTTTCGCACATTGACGCGATCGGATTTGATGCTCACGAAACGCGGAACGGGAAGCCCGCTGACCGGCCCTTGCGGCGTCTCGGCCACGGCATCGGCCGTGCCAAAGCTGGCCAGAATGACGAGCGCCAGGACGAAGCGAATACCTTGTGTTGCGGATGCCATCTGATAGAGAAAAGCGGAACGGAACCGGACGCCGGGGATCGGACGGGAGTGTCTGCCAGCACGGTTAAAGAGGGCTGAACAGCCGACGAGCGGACGGCGGTTCCCCTATCGGGACGGACACAAGGGCCGAGACAATGCCAAGCCGGAAAAAGCCCCTGGTCATCGTGACGCGCAAGCTGCCGGATACCGTTGAAACGCGCATGCGCGAACTTTTCGACGCCCAGCTCAATCTCGACGACAAGCCGATGAGCCAGGCGCAGCTTGCCGAAGCGGTGAAGGTCGCAGACGTGCTGGTTCCCACCGTCACCGACCGTATCGACGCCTCCGTCCTCAGCCATACCGGCGAGAAGCTCAAACTGATCGCGAATTTCGGCAACGGCGTCGACCATATCGATGTCGCTTCCGCGCTCCAGCGCGGCATCACGGTGACAAATACGCCTGGCGTGCTGACCGAAGACACCGCCGACATGACTATGGCTCTCGTTCTTGCGGTGCCACGCCGGCTCACGGAAGGCGCGCAGATTCTCACCGGCAACAAGGAATGGAGTGGCTGGTCGCCGACCTGGATGCTCGGCCACCGCATCTGGGGCAAGCGGCTCGGCATCATCGGCATGGGGCGCATCGGGCAGGCGGTCGCGCGCCGCGCCCGCGCGTTCGGCCTGCAGATCCATTACCACAACCGCCGTCGCGCGGCGCCGCAGATCGAGGAGGACTTGAGCGCGACCTATTGGGAGAGCCTCGACCAGATGCTGGCGCGCGTCGACATCGTGTCGGTGAATTGTCCGCATACGCCGGCCACCTTCCATTTGTTGTCGGCGCGCCGGCTCAAGCTCCTGCGACCGGAAGCCTACATCGTGAATACGGCGCGCGGCGAAATCATCGACGAGAACGCTCTGATCCGCATGATTGCCGCCGGCGAGCTTGCCGGCGCCGGCCTCGACGTGTTCGAGCATGAGCCGGCGGTCAATCCGCGGCTGGCCAAACTGGCTCGCGATGGCAAGGTCGTTCTGCTGCCGCACATGGGCTCGGCGACCATCGAAGGCCGCATCGATATGGGCGAGAAGGTCATCATCAACATCAAGACCTTCATGGACGGCCACCGTCCGCCGGATCGCGTCCTGCCGTCGATGCTGTAATCGCTCAGCGGTAGGCCGACAAATCGCGGATCGTCGGGTTTTCGCCCGACAGCGGATTGGTGCGGTCCCAGTAATAATGCAGCGTCTCGAAACGCATGGCGCGCGCGTCGACCATCAACAGCCGGCCGACCAGGCCCTCGCCGAAGCCCACGGTTTCGCGGATCACCTCCAGCGCCATCAGCGAACCGATCACCCCGGTCAGCGCGCCGAGAATGCCGGCCTCCGCACAGGCCGGCACGGTTCCCGGCGATGGCGGTTCCGGGAACAGGCAGCGGTAACTCGGATTCGGCGTGCCGTCCGCGGCGCGCTCATGCGCCCGCAGGGTGGTCAATGTGCCGTCAAAGGTTCCGACCGCGGCGGTGACCAGCGGCTTGGCGGCGAGGTAGCAGGCGTCCGAGACGAGATAGCGGGTCTCGAAATTGTCCGACCCATCCGCAACCAGATCATAGGCGCCGATCAGATCGAGTGCGTTGGCCCCCGTCAGCCGCATCGGATGCGTCTCGATCCGCACCTGCGGATTGAGCCGCGCGATCGCCGCGGCCGCGCTTTGCGTTTTCGGCCGGCCGACATCGCCGGTTGCATGAATGACCTGGCGTTGCAGATTCGATAGCGAAACGACGTCGTCGTCGACCACGCCGAGGGTGCCGACCCCGGCGGCAGCCAGATAGAGCAGGACCGGAGCGCCAAGGCCGCCCGCCCCGATCACCAGAACGCGGGCTGCCTTGAGCCTCGCCTGGCCGGGCCCGCCCACTTCGCGCAAGACGATATGACGCGCATAACGTTCGAGTTCGGCCGGGCTGAGATTTGTGTGACTCACCAAAAATCCGTCCTCCGGAAAACGCACGGGAAAGATGCACTGAACCCGCGCGCGGTCCGCTTGCCCGGCATCGCCGTCATCCAAGGTGCAAGGCGCCGGGACGCTCTTGCGCATCGTGTGCTCAAACGGCCATCCTTGCCGTCCGGCCGACCCGCGTACGGGACGTAGTCATGAGAGTTCCATTCCTTGTCGCGCTTGCGGTCTTGTCAGCGGTCTGCGGCCCTCTTTTCGCGCCCGAAGGGTCCCTTGCGCAAGAGGCCCGCACGAAACCGGCGCCCGCCCAGCGTCAGGCCAAACCGCGAACGGCCAAGCCGCGTCCACCGGCTGCCGAGGCGCCGAACCCGGCCGCGCCGGCCAACGGCGCGCTCCGGGAGGCCTATGCCGCGCTCCCGCTGGCGGAGCGCTTTGCCATCCAGTCCGATCTGATCTGGTCCGGCGACTATAACGGAATGATCGCAGGCGACATCGGCGACCGCGCCATCGCAGCGGTGAAGGCGTTCCAGAAGCGCAACAAGAGCAGGGAGACCGGCATCCTGACGCCGGAAGAGCGCGCGCTGCTCGCCGAAAGCGTCCGCGAGAAGCAGGATCAGGTCGGATGGATGCTGGTCGAAGATCCGGTGATGGTCGGCGTCCGGCTGGGCATTCCGGCAAAGCTCGCGCCCCGCAAGGAGCGCGGGCGAACCGGTGGCCGCTGGACATCGTCGCGCGGTGAGGTGCAGATCGAAACTTTCCGCGACAGCATCGCCGATACGACGTTCGCAGCCCTGTTCGAGCAGCAGAAGAAAACCCCGGCCGGACGCAGGACCGAGTACAGCGTTCTGCGCCCGGACTTCTTCGTCTTGTCCGGCCTGCAGGGGCTCAAGAAATTCTATGTTCGCGCCCAGTTTCGGGAGAACGAAGTGCGCGGCATCGCGATCCTCTACGATCAGGCGATGGACGGGATCATGGAGCCGGTCGTGGTCGCGATGTCGAGCGCGTTCGCACCATTCGCGGCCGGCGACGCTCTGATCGGCGTCAAGCGCAATGTCGAGTACGCCACCGCCGTGGCCGCGAGCGCGGACGGGCGTCTGGTCACCGACCGGGCGGCGACCGACGGATGCCACGTCATCATCGTTGCCGATCGCGGCCACGCCGAGCGCGTTGCCGAGGACAAGGCGGCGGACCTGGCCTTGATTCGCGTGCACGGTCGGCGCCGGTTTGCGCCGCTCGCCTTGTCTGCCAATCCGCCCTCTGGCAGCGACCTGACGCTGGTCGGCATCGGCGACCCGCAAATCCAGAATGGCGGAAACGCCATCACCGCCATGAGCATCCGCATCCGTGGCGTTGAAGGCGGACGCGTCGTGCTGGATCCGCCGCCCCCGCTC